>NZ_AMGD01000003.1:0-66861 GCF_000297555.1 Paenisporosarcina sp. TG-14 | reverse complement strand
GACTTAATATGATAATCTACAAACTTAAAAAATTTCCTACTAATATATCCGTAACAACTACAAATTACTTCATGCCTTTAAAGCCATCCAGCTGCCAACATGGTGGACAGCCGTTCCGTTAAACCCAGAAATACCCGCGTAATATTCTTTAACTACTGTAACTTAATCAGTTGCAGTAATGTTTTAAATTGATTTGCACTTGAATGCTTAGCGCCATCGATTGACTAGTTTAATGTAAGATGCCCTCACAAGTAAAAATCTACTCGTGAGGGCATCTTTTGCAATTACTACATGGGTTATTTTCTACCCATTCTTTTTATTTAATTTCTACTGTCCAATCGTGTAGATCTTCTAACTTGCCAGTTTGAATACCTGTAATCGTATCGTATAATTTTTTAGATACTTCGCCTATTTCATTATTGTTAATAATCATTTTTCGACCTAACCAATTCAACTCTCCAACAGGAGAAATGACCGCTGCTGTCCCTGTGCCAAAGGCTTCTTCTAGCTTGCCTTCCGTATATGCTTGAGACAACTCTTCTATAGATATTTTTCTTTCGACAACTGGGATGTCCCATTCTTTTAGCAATTCAATAATTGACATTCTTGTAATTCCTTTTAGAATGGATCCATTCAATTCAGGAGTTACAACTTCACCATTAATTTTAAAGAAGATGTTCATGCTACCAACTTCTTCAATATATCTTTTTTCTACGCCATCTAACCATAAGACGTCAGCATTACCTTCTTTGCCTGCTTTGGCTTGTGCTTGGAAACCAGACGAATAGTTTCCTGCAGTCTTCGCCATACCAGTCCCACCTTTTACAGCTCTAGTGAACTGGTCTTCTACACTGATACTGACCGGTTTAATGCCCCCACTAAAGTAAGATCCAACAGGTGCAAGGATAATCATTAGTTTATATGTTTGGGAAGGTGCTACCGCAAGACCCGGCTCCGTTGAAATGATATACGGACGTATGTAAAGAGAGGTTCCTTCTTTAGATGGCACCCAATCTTGTTCAAGGCTAATCAATTGTGTAAGGTAATCCATCACACGTTCTTCATCAATAGGAGGTATACATAAACGTTCGCTAGATAGATTTAATCTTTGTAAATTCTTATCAGGTCTGAATAATAAAATGCGATTATCTTCTCCTCGATAGGCTTTCATTCCTTCAAAGACAGTCTGTCCATAATGAAAAATCATAGCGGCAGGGTCTAATGTGATTGGTGCATAAGGAACAATTCTCGGATCATACCAACCTTTACCTGTTTCATAATCCATGATAAACATGTGATCCGTAAAAGTTTTACCAAATGGAACTTGATCCTTTTGAATTTTGTCTTTCATATTCGTACTTTTTACGATTTCAAGTTCATATTTACTCATTGTCAGGACCCCTTTTGTCTATGTCGATTGATTTTATTTTACACCCAACTAATGTAATTTTAAAGTCTCTCATTTCATTTATAGAGTATATTTCCCTCTAAAGCAACCAAAAAACATTTGGATATCTGAAATATCAATCATTTATTGCCAGTTAAAGTACATCTAAAGCCATCTGTGGTTTCGTCACTGAAGGCTTTCAGTATTATTTACCTACTATTTTAAAATTCATTTTGCGAGATTAGACTGTTCAAAAAATTTCGAACGTTATTCGCATATGTATAAGGTTCTTCTACTCCAGGCATATGTGAACTGTTCACGAATACATGAAACTCAGATCCTGGAACCAAATCTGCATAGTATTTCGTTGTTTTAGGCGTTGCTTCATCAAAATGACCGCATGTAAAAAGACTTGGAATGATGATTTCGTTCAATCGATCGGTTACATCAAAATCTTGTAATGTGCCGGTTACGGTAAACTCGGATGCTCCCCACATGAATCCATAAATGGTATGGTTCGATTTTTTCATATTGTCCAGAAGTTCTTGTGGCCAAGGAAGTGCTCGGCACACATGACGTTCATAAAACTGAATCATAGCCTGTTGGTATTCATCTGAGTCAGTTGTATGGTCTCGTTCACTACGTTCAATGATATCCTGTGACTCTTGCGGTAAACCCTTCAAATAGTCTTTTTGGTCACGCTCCCACATACGTGCGCTCAAGCACGGACTAGAAAAAATTACACTTTTTACGCCTTTTGGTTGTTGAAGCAGGTACGCTGCTGCGAGCATCGTCCCCCATGAATGTCCGAGAATATGAACTTCCTCCAATCCTAGGGCCTCTCTTACTTGCGACAATTCTTTAACGTAACGTTCTACAGTCCATAATGACAAATCCTCAGGACGATCAGAATTCCCACAGCCAAGCTGGTCATAGTGAATCACCGGTCGATCGTCACCTAAAAGTCTTAGTGGATCCGATTCTCTGCTCATCCCACCTGGTCCACCATGCAGCACCAGTAGAGGGACACCAGGGCCATCTCCGGTCTTTCTATAATAAACATTTCCACCTGTAACCGGAATAAATCCTTCTTCTGTATGATTCATCTAATCGTCACCTTTCAGTTTAGATAGTTAATAGTCAGTACTATTTTTTCGGAAATTTTAATACTATTTGCAATGTCTTGTCCAACATTAGATTCTTTTAACACCCTTATCCCCAAACTTCATTCAAGGTACTTCTAAATAACACATTTAACTTTGCCGTAGGATCTTCAATATCTACTGAAATTGTTTTGACGAATGCTTCCAAACGCTCCATTTCATTTCCCAGGAAATAATTGATCAGATGAATTCTTGGTTCCAAATCTAATTCATCACCTGCCATTTTACGTTTTAAGAGAAGTTCGATCTCACTTTTCACCTCGCCGACAGGCAATAGTTCATTTACTAGTTCTTGAAAACTAATGGGTGGCACTGTTCGATTCTCTTCAATCCACTTACAAGCCAATACAGGTCTAAGCACATAGAAATACTTTTTACTTTTCACTTCTGAGCCTTGTAAGTATTCACGATAATTGTTTTTCGCCATATTTAAATAATGATAGATCGTCGCATTGGGGTAGAAAACTTGAGGTTCCAACTCCCACATTTGATCAATAAATGAATACGCTTGATAATAAACAATATCACTTCTCATCCATTCAAGGAGGGCTGGATTACTTTTACGAAAAAGCCGTAATGCTTTCGTGATTTCCCATCCACTTATATCCAGCAAATCGTTGATAGGCACTTCAATTACATCTCGCTTCTTACCCACTCCCTGTGGATCAATGGACAGATACCAATCTGGTTGATGAACATAAATGAACCTTACATCATAATCACTGTCTTTCGAAGGAAATCCCCATGCTCGGCTACCAGATTCCACAGCGTATAACACTTTCACCTGATAGTTTTCTTCAATTTCTATAAGTTTCTGTCGAATTAATTCTTTCATTTACTTAAACCCCTTTTAAATAAATAGTTTGATTAAGTCCCAGAACAACATTCACGAACGATATTCCCGTAACCGATTTCAAGCTTATGAATATCCTACAATTTTCGATTCCCTATTTTGATTTATTCACTTCCAACCCTCGATTAACATATAAATGCCTGTAAATAGCAGGATTATATATGTAAATATCCGGAAAAAATTTTGGTTAATCGATTTAAACAAAATCTGACCCAAAAATAAACCTACAAATACGATAGGTAAGGCATACATACTTGAAATCCAGATCGTTTTATTTGTTCCAGTAAAAATAACTTGAATGATTAAACTCATCAAATAGATAAATAAATAAAATGCTAAAGTAGTACCTCGCAATTTCGATTTATCAGTATCTGTTCCTGAAAAATAAAGCAATAGGGGCGGTCCGGGCATGCCAATACTGCTTGTCAACATTCCCGACAGACCACCTACAACTATGTCTTTTCTTCTTGTTTGAGTGATACGGAACTTTAGTATTAGCAATAGAGTTAAACCTAAAATGATAAGGCTTATTCCCAACATCAAATTCTTTAAATCCAATACTAAAAAGATCATAATACCTATTGGTAATCCACTAGTACTACCTATAATAAATCGTTTCAAAATCCCATAGTCTATATCTTTTTTTATTTTAATGATTAAGGCAAAAGATATGACTAGCGATAAAATTAAATTGATTTGAATCGCTTCCATTGGTTTAAATAATAAAAGAAGAAATGGTGTAGCTAAAATTGAAAAACCAAACCCTGTACTTGTTTGTAATATGGAGGCAACCAAAATGATGAAAATAAATATAAATATATCCAAATAAGCACCTGCTTTTTCTTAGAAAATTGGGTCTATTACTGATTCTATTCTTATAACTTGGGATAGTGCTTATCGCAGTTATTAAGGTTTTTAATACCCAATGTCTAACAAGGTATATTCTTTAAATGGCTCATTTGTCAGGCGTTTGAGAACGTTTAGGCTGAAAAGTAAATTCATTCTGTTCACATATTTAACCCTTCTTTTCGCTCAATAAAGTCTTTTAGTTTGTCAAGATGATCTCCATCTTCCTTTTTAATTATTGCTGTAATAATCGGTTTCAGAAGGGCATTCTTGAAACCTTTTGTCCGAATAAAACCTTCAAAATTAACAACTGTTCCGCTATCCTGTGGATGAAAAGAATAGTGATATCCAATTAAAATTCCATTAATTTCACTTTTCACAGAATATTTTTGGTTAGAAACGTATTCTGTAAAAATTAATATCGACTCTATCGTTCTTCCTCTAACTTCTCTTATTTCTTTTATTTTCGTTCCCTTTTGAACCGGTCCTTCCGTTAATATTTCAATTCCTACTACGTTATCCATGATGAATACAGAATTGTTGAAATCTGATGCAGCCTTAAATACCTTTTCCACAGGTGCGTTGATATGAACTCCTTTAATAAAAGCCATTATATTGACTCTCCTTTATTCTTCAATCTGAATTGGTATATAGCTATCTGTTTGATTTACGTCATATTCCGAATTAATTTGTATAGTCCAATAAACTTCGATCAAAGGCGTCCGATAATTCTTACATTTTTCATTTATTTCGTTATACTTTTGCATTTTATCTGACATTCGACCGCCTCCACGGAGTTATAAATAACATATCATAGTGACTGATTTAATTCTTAACAATTCTAGCTATAATAAAAAGCAATGAGGAACTCCTCACTGCTTTCGTTAAAAATTTATTGAGTTGTAGCTTTTTTCTCTGAAGTTTCAAGGGGAACAAGGGCATATTTTTCCCAAGCTCTACTTTTCCAACGAAAATACATAATTATAGCTCGTGTCCATTCATCTACTGTAATGGCTAGCCATATACCTGGGAGGCCCATATTTAAATGGAAAACTAAAAAGTACCCTAATGGTAAGCTCATCAAAACCATTGAAAATACACCTATTAGAACAGGGAATTTTGCATCCCCAGTTGCACGTAAGGAATTAATGATCACGATATTCATCGTACGACCAGTTTCTAAAAATATACCTAGCAAAAGAACGGATGCTGCTATTTTAATGACCTCAGGATTATCCGTAAACAAGCCGATGAGCTGATAGCGGAAAATCATCACGAGAATAACCATAATTACTGTAAAGATAAGAGCATATTTCAAACTTTTCCATAATCGCGTATAGGCTTCTTCTTTTTCATTCGCCCCCACTAATCTGCCAATAATGATGGCCGTACCCATACCTATAGCAATGGCAAATAAAAATGTGAACATGGAGATATTCATAGCATATTGTCTGGCAGCTAATGATGCTGCACCCAAATATGTTGCGTAATATAAAAAGACCAGTTGACACGCTTGATACATCACTTGCTCAAACGCTGCCGGAATCCCTATATTCAATATTCTACCAATATATTCTTTTGATAGTGTAATGTAATAGTGAAACTTTATACGATATTCGACTACTTGATAGAGTAACCAAAAGAAGAAAATCAGTGCAATAAAACGGCTAATGACGGATGAAATAGCTGCACCTTGAACACCCAATTCTGGAAATCCAAAGTGACCAAAAATCAGCAAATAATTGCCGACAACGTGAATAATGTTCATACCTAATGAAACGAACATGGTTTGTTTTGTATAGCCATGTACGCGAATAATGGCAGCTAATGAATTAATGATGGCCTGAAGAAAAATTGCCCCTCCGACAATAGACAAATATTGTTCAGCATGCGCCAATACCTCTCCTTGTAGATTCATGGCTGTCATCATACTTTTTGAAAACACCAGATAACCAGCACTGATCAGGAGACCAATACCTAAATTTAATGTAACAGCTAGGGCAGATATTTTGGATGCTTCTTTCAATCGCTTTGAACCAAGGTATTGAGATACAACAATTGCCGCACCTGTTCCGACTACCTCTAGTACTAAAATGGCTATATGTATATACTGATTGGCTGCACCAACGCCTGACACTGCATCGTCAGATAGTGCACTGAGCATGAACGTATCAACGATTCCCATTAACATAAAAAGAAACACTTCTAAAAAAATAGGCCAAGTTAAGTTAAATAAATTCAGCTTATTTCCATGTCTATTTTCAGCTTTAATCGTTGACATTTTCCCACCCACTTCACTAAGATCTTTTCACAACATTAAAATTTGCTATAAGAATGCCCTTGTTACGATTAACGTAACAAGGGCATTTAATTTGATAAATTCTAATCGACTGCGTTTAAAATCAACATTAATCTTGATTTGTTATAGACAATTGGTGAGATGAATTGATTTTTATGGCTTTTATTAAATAGCCATAGTTATTTATTCATTTTTGATAGGAAACCACCAAGTAAATCATCTGCATCCTCTTCTTCAACATGTTCGTCTGAATCTACCTCTGAAGCAGCATGCTCTTGTTTAGCCTTTTCCCAATCAAAGTTCATCAAATCATCTTCCAGGTCTTCATTAACAAATACTTCTTGATTTACCTCTAATTTAGTTGAGTTGTTAGACTTAAAGCCGGCTGATGTTAATTCTTCATCTATCTTTTTAGTCTGACTGTCTTGTAAATACAACGCTTGGTCAATATCCAAAGCATTGCTATTAAGGGATGCCAGCACTGACATCGCGCGAGCTGGATCAGCTAACAATTGATAGACAATACTCCCTAACAATGCTTCTGAATGTGAATGTTTAAGCCAGCTACGCTGTTCCTTACTTAATTGTTTTGGAAGAGGAATCGTTACTGTTTCTCGTTCAATGGACAAGGAGTGACTTACCCCTTCTAAAATAAACTCTGCCATTTTGCTAGAAAAGTTTCTTCTCTCAGTATCCTTTAACTTTTGCATTTGCTTTATGATGTGTTCAGGAGTGTCAGCAGGAAGACGAAATGTAATCGCCTGCCCCCTCTGAATGCCAGTCATTCCTGACTTTTCCATGAAATCACCCTATTTTTCTACTTTTTGTTTACTAACTCTTTATTTTTTACTTCTTTATTATTTACTTCTTTATTATTCTTTCTAACAAAATCAGAGATTAATTTATAATAAGCATTTGCCATCATCCAAATACTTTCCTTTTCGTCTTCAAAGAATTCAATATTGTAGCCATTTAAATTATTATTAATTGTTTTGATATATTCTTTTAAAACGATGGCTCCGCCGCCTACAAAATAACAGATTTCTGTTTGGGAATTTTTTTGCCAAACATTACGTAAATGGCGATATTCTTTCTTAGCTAACTCTAAAAGAATTCGATCTGTAATATCATGGACGCTTGTGCGGCTTCCTTTTACCATAATATGATTTCGATCATTTTTTCTAGTGATGATATCTACAACATCTCTGCGACTATCTAATTCAACACCATGTTTTAATCTAATTTCTTCTCTTATTGCCTCTAAAGCTTCAGATACGCCAAGATTGAACCCCTGTGCTTTATCATCGTCTACGTTACGATTTTTAATGACAGCCACATCAGTTGATAGGCCTCCAATATCCTGAATCAAGATACTCTTGTCAATTAAGTCTCTGTTAATAATATTTAAATCTTTGTCCATTACCAAGTTAATATAGGCAGCGAACCCCTCAGGGTAAATCTTTACTTGGTCAAATTTAATATTAACCTTTAATCCCTGGTATTTAGGAGTTACTAAAAATTCAACTTGATGAACCGATCCTAATAGCTGTGAGCGATAACCTACATCTTTTCCTTCTTTTACTTCACGAAGTGGTAATCCCGTACCTAGCGTATAATTTGCATCAATTACATTATTATTCTTTTTGAAAATACCAGAATTTTCTTCCCTAACTGCATCTAATGCTAAAGAAGCAAAGAGCATAACCAAAGTTTGATCTTCCTCTGATTTGCTGCTACCTGGGTCTAGTTCACTTGCATTGTCGCTTTTTGTCGCTAAGCTACCAACACGATAAACAACATTATTCTCTCTTAAGGCAGGGGAGTGAACTTTAATATGAATTCCCTCAATCGGATCCTTTTCATTTAAGTCTTCGATTCCTATAACTGGTCTGTCTTCAGTAGCCCTCGCAATTACATTGGGTATGTATAATTCATAGTCCGACTTTCCAAATAAAGCTTTAACCGAGTCATTTCCTACATCAATTGCACAAATTCTAGAAGTATTCATCAAATCATTCCTCTCATTTATATGTTTCTATTTCAATCTTAAATTAAAGATTATACCAGGTTAATAGCTGAGTCAATCCATCTATAGTTGTACTCTTAAAGTATACAATTAGACTCTTTTTGTATACTTGTAAACAATATTGTATACATCCTTATTTAACGGCATGTGTACATCTTTGTGTACATGTTTACACTTTTGTATACTTATTGTTTTCAAAATGTGTACACGTATACATTTTGAAAACAATAAAATATTTTTAAAGGAATTACTTTTACTAGTGGAATAATAATCCATAAATTTAGAGAGTAAGGTTAAAATCTGTACTTAAAGTAGAGAAAGGAGGAGTAAAATAAGTATATTTATAATCTTTCGACTACCAAATATAGCAATTTAATGATGATATTACTTACAAACTTCATCTTATTGAAGGAAAACTACACTTATTTATTAGTTATTTGCCATAAAACTTGTCATAAGATAGCTTAGATTACGTCTTTTTCTAATAAAAAGCAGCTATTGACCGACCATAGACCGTAAAAGGTACAATTAATTATCCTATATTGAAGCATAATGTAACTAATTAACCTTTTTATTAGAATAAATTATACTATCAATTACCACTCCTACTCCACATCCGAATATTAATCCAAATGCCAGATTGCTACTAATAATTCCATATAGTAAGCCAATTCCTAAACCTAATGCAGTATAAACCCCCGATATTTCTTTTCTATTTTTTTCAACTATTATGACTCCTTTTTGATTAAATTCAAATACAAACGATATGAACTTTTGTACTGAACTGCTTGCCGAGATCATTGGGCGCAACTCACGCAACAGGCCGATGAGTGAACTCAACAATCGCCAATTTCAACAAATTTCAATTGGGAATTGACCTTACAAGGTAGTGCCTTGTCGCCTTTTTAAGGTTTTAAATTTGACTTCATTCTTAACTGACCCCTAAGAATTATCTAAAATTGATACTTTTAACTAGACCAAGACTTTGCTACTATTAGCAGGAATATAGAACGCTTAAAGAGTTTACAGTAACTTCTGAAGACGCTCAAAAATTGAATAGATAAAGGACGGTACAAGCTATGCAAAAAACTATAACAACCACTTATTCAAACAAACGAACATTCGATTTGATCCTGACCTCAATGGCCATTGCCCTTGTCTTTGTTGCCACGTTGTTATTGAATATTAAATTGCCAATTACGGCGAATGGCGGTTTGGTCCACTTGGGAACAGCAATGCTCTTCATCATCTCCATGTTATTCGGCCCTAAAAAAGGCCTCATCGCCGGAGCTATCGGAATGGGATTATTCGATTTGGTATCTGGCTGGACATTATGGGCTCCGATAACCATATTGGCACGTGGACTTCAAGGATATATCGTAGGAAATATTGCCTGGTCAAACGGCCTCAACGGCGGCAGCAAAACTTTCAATATCATCGCCGCTGTCGTCTCAATTCCCGTTATGCTCGTTGTCTATTACATCGGTGAAGCCATCATCTTTAGTAGCTGGATTATCCCTGCAGCCTCGATTCCGGGCAATATCGTCCAAAACGTGGTCGGACTCCTTGTCGCTATTCCAGCAGTAATTGCGCTGAAAAAAGTTCCATATTTTAAAAAAGGGTTATAAATTTAGATAATATTAGATAATAAAAAGGAGAAAGCTTCAGCAACGAAGCTCTCTCCTTTTTAATTTATTCTAGACGTACTATTGAAATCCCATTGATTAAAAAAGGGTTACTACCTTATTCATTTACCAGTGTTACTTCCTCGTCAGTAGAGGCAGAAGCAGAAATATTCATTTCGTTCAGGCCAAGCACCTTTGCTGTTGAAGTGTGAATTTCTTCAAATAGTTGTGGATTGTCAGCCAGTGAAACTCCGTAAGAAGGAATCATTTCTTTTATCTTCGGTTCCCACTCTTCCTGATGCTGTGGAAAGCATTTTTTGAATATCTCAAGCATGGCGTGAACGGCAGTAGAAGCACCTGGAGAAGCCCCCAGCAAAGCAGCTATCGATCCATCAGCAGCGGTGACAATTTCAGTACCAAATTGAAGCGTCCCTTTACCACCGGCCTCTGTATCTTTGATGACTTGCACACGTTGGCCTGCTACCACTACATCCCAATCCGCGAGTTTAGCGGTTGGAATAAATTCCTGCAATTCTTCAATGCGCTTTTCATTCGATAACAAGACTTGCTGGATCAGGTATTTTGTCAATGGCATCTCTTTTGCTCCTGCAGCCAGCATAGTGAAGACATTATTCGGTTTTACTGAACCGATCAAATCAAGATTGGAGCCTGTTTTTAAGAACTTTGGCGAGAAGCCGGCAAATGGTCCAAACAGCAACGATTTTTTATTACCGATAAATCTTGTATCTAGATGCGGAACCGACATCGGAGGAGCTCCGACCTTAGCTTTGCCGTATACTTTTGCATGATGCTGCTCAACGATTTCCGGATTCTTGCAGACCAGGAACATCCCACTTACCGGGAATCCTCCAATATGTTTTGATTCGGGAATACCGGTTTTTTGTAGCAAAGGCAAACTTCCGCCCCCGCCTCCGATAAAGAGAAATTTTGCAGTATGGTATTCAATTTTATCGTTATCTATATTTTGAACTTTCACTTCCCACAAGCCGTCGCTGGTACGTTTAATATCCTTGACGCTATGCTTGTAGTTGATCTCCACTTTTTTATTCTTTAAGTGGTCAAACATCATTTCCGTTAAAGCGCCGAAATTGACATCCGTTCCAGAGTCAATTTTTGTTGCTGCAATCGGTTCATCAGATGTACGGCCATCCATTATGAGAGGAAACCATTCTTTCAGCTTTTCAGGATCATCGGAATATTCCATTCCTTTAAAAAGAGGATTCATTGACAGCGCTTCAAAGCGTTTTTCCAAAAATCTTACATTGTTTTCGCCCTGTACCATACTCATATGAGGTATTGGCATAATAAAGTCCTGCGGGTTGCTGATTCGCTTATTGTTTACAAGATAAGACCAAAACTGTCTAGAAAGCTGAAACTGTTCATTAATTGCTATCGCTTTGCTGATTTCTACAGATCCGTCAGATCTCTCTGGTGTATAGTTAAGCTCGCACAGCGCAGCATGCCCCGTACCCGCATTATTCCACTCGTTGGAGCTTTCCGCTCCCGCTTTTTCGAGCTTCTCAAACACTTTGATTTCCCATTCCGGTGCCAACTCTTTGAGCATCGCTCCCAAAGTCGCGCTCATGACTCCAGCACCAATTAAGATAACATCTGTTTTTTCATGTCGGTTGCTCATTATAACCTTCCTTATCCCGTATATTTTCAAAAAAAGAGGAAGACGCCCCTGACTAGGTTTCACAAAAAGCCAGGCTCAATCAAGGAACACACCTTTTCTGCCTTATTTATTACCATATCACAATCTATATCTACTTTTAAATTAAATTTCTTCTATCAACTCATAATTATAAACTATTTATAGCCGGTAATAAAGTGGGAAGCTTTACCGCTGATCCTCAGAATTACATAAAAAGAGAGGGTTTAAGTCCTTGTCAGTGCAGCGGTTCACTCTGAAATTAAATTTTATTTATGATACTGTTCACTTCCACACCCATTCTAGCGGGTTTTTCAACTATTACATTTAGGTGCAAATAAAGTATTGGATTGATGTAAAAATCATTTTACCCCAATAAAATAATTCTAATTAGAATAGGAGCCAAATAGTCATAATGCTAGTAGGCTCCTTGAATTAGATATTTTCTTTTATACTTCAGATGCTTCTAAACCATGCATGATTTCCCCGATTTAAATTTCTACTTTCTAAAAAGAGCCCGACAGCATTTTACATTTGATGACTTTATTTTACGTCACAGCTGCTGAGGAAGCAGCTGCTTGATCAGCCTTCACACAATCAATTGCGACAACAAGTGCAATAATGATGAACTCCATCTCTTCATTCAATATTTGAACCTTGTAACTATCACCCCAAGTGAACCATTCCTTGCTCACTTTACCGACAACTTCACCGTACTGTAACACCTGAAAATCCATTTCCCACCAGTTTCCATGTACATCAATACCTGCCGGGTCAATCGTATAGCGTTCTTTAATGAAGGATAACTCCTTCTTAATCGTTAATACCTCTTGACCATTCACTTCTACAAAAAACTTTGGTAAAAAACTGAATATCTTTTTTGTAATGAGTGCAACTTCTTCTCTTGCTGTATTCATAATGGAGTAAGTCTTTGGAATTTGCATAAAACTACCTTCCACATAATAAACATCCTTCTCCTGCTGGTCTTTACCGTAAATTTGCCACTTAGACTTAACACATTTGCTTTATGTAAAGTTGATTCATACTATGCCTCCTTTTTGAGAAGATTAGTTGTGATAAAAGTAGAATTCAATATAAAATTTGAGCATAATAAAGAAACTAATTGCTTTCTTGTCCTTTGTTGGATCGAAATATATTCATTACTTATATTCAACAGATTAGATAGAAAATCCTTCTAACTAAAAAAGGTGCGCAAAACAATGTCACATCCCTTTATACATATCCAATTTAAAAATATGCGGGGATGTCTAGAAAACTATTTCGTAAAAAAAATCCTAGTCAGCGTTATGCTTCTGACCAGGATTTTTTCTAATTATTTTTGTAGATCAAAACGATCGGCATTCATCACTTTGTTCCATGCTTGGATGAAGTCGCGAACGAATTTTTCTTTATTGTCGTCTTGTGCATACACTTCGGAAATTGCACGCAGAATGGAGTTAGAGCCGAATACTAGGTCAAAACGTGATGCAGTGCGGACTACTTCGCCTGTCGCACGGTTTTTGCCTTCGTATTTATTGAATTCTGCTGGCGTCCATTCGATGTTCATATCCAGCAAGTTGGTGAAGAAATCATTTGTCAAAACGCCGACATTGTCGGAGAAGATCCCTTCAGTTTCCCCTTGGTAATTTGCACCTAATGCGCGCATACCGCCAACTAATACTGTCATTTCCGGAGCTGTTAAGCCAAGCAATTGCGCTTTATCAAGCAGCATTTCTTCTGGGCTTGTAGCATATTCTTGCTTTTGGTAGTTTCTAAAACCGTCTGAAACCGGCTCCAACACATCAAAGTTTTCCTTATCCGTTTGTTCTTCGAGTGCATCTCCGCGGCCTTGAGTGAATGGAACGGCAATATCAAAACCAGCTGCTTTTACAGCTTGTTCAAGCGCAACATTTCCTCCAAGCACGATCAAGTCGGCGATGCTTACTTTATTTCCAGTGCTTTCTTTCAAGCTTTCATAGAAGCTGAGCACTTTTTCCAACTCTTCCGGCTCATTAGCTTCCCATCCGCGTTGAGGAGCGAATCGGATGCGAGCTCCGTTTGCACCGCCGCGTTTGTCTGAATCGCGGTATGTACTGGCAGAAGCCCAAGCTGTTTTAACCAGCTGTTGTGGATTTAATCCACTTTCCAGGATTTTCGCTTTCAGCTCATCCAATTCCTTGTCTTTTAATGTACCCGGTGCTTCCGGTACTGGATCTTGCCAGATCAATTCTTCTTCCGGAACTTCTGGTCCCCAATAACGGTCTTTTGGCCCCATGTCGCGGTGAAGAAGCTTGAACCACGCACGAGCAAATGCATCTTGGAACTCATCCATATTTTCGTAATAACGGCGGGAAATCTTTTCATACGCCGGATCCATGCGAAGTGCCATGTCGGCAGTAGTCATCATTGTCTTCACTTTAATTGAAGAATCTTCTGCATCAGGTGCCATCTGGTGTTCTGATAAATCTTTTGCAGTCCATTGATACGCACCGGCAGGAGATTTCGTAAGCTCCCACTCGTATTCAAACAATTGCTCGTAGTAGCCATTATCCCATTGTGTCGGATTGGCTGTCCAAGCTCCTTCAATACCGCTTGAAATGGTATCGTGACCTTTTCCTGAACCGTACGTGCTCTTCCAACCAAGTCCAAGGTTATCCATTACAGCGGCTTCTGGATCGTCACCTACGTTGGATGGATCTCCAGCGCCGTGGGCTTTACCAAACGTATGTCCACCTGCGATCAACGCAACTGTTTCTTCATCGTTCATCCCCATGCGCGCAAACGTTTCACGGATATCGACGGCACTTGCTAGAGGGTCAGGTTTACCATTTGGCCCTTCTGGATTCACATAAATCAAGCCCATCTGAACCGCAGCTAGAGGGTTTTCTAAATCGCGATCACCAGAATAACGATTATCTGCTAACCACTCTTTTTCATTCCCCCAATAAACGTCCTCTTCTGGTGCCCAAATGTCTTCACGACCTGCTCCAAATCCAAAAGTTTTAAAGCCCATCGACTCAAGTGCTACATTTCCTGTTAACAATAGCAAATCGGCCCAGGAAATTTTGTTTCCGTACTTTTTCTTAATTGGCCATAGCAAACGACGTGCCTTATCTAAGTTTACGTTATCTGGCCAACTGTTTAGCGGCGCAAAACGCTGATTTCCAGTAGAACCGCCTCCACGCCCGTCTGTATTTCGATAAGTACCTGCGGCATGCCATGACATACGGATGAATAATCCGCCGTAGTGGCCATAGTCAGCTGGCCACCATTCTTGGCTGTTTGTCATCAAATCACGAAGATCTTGCTTTAATGCATCATAATCCAGCTTTTCAAATTCCGCTTTGTAATCAAACTCTTCCCCTAGAGGATTCGATTTCTTATCATGCTGATGGAGAATATTCAAATTCAGCATATTCGGCCACCAGTCTTTATTTTGCGTTTTGCCTGGTTCGTTCGATGTCGTAATCGCACTATCGCTGTGCCCGCCTGTTACCGGACATTGTGCATCTCCTGCCGCTGTGTGGCGCTTTTCATCATTGTTATCATGTACATTTTTTTCCATTTCCTAAACCCTCCTAAATAATAATGAAAAATAGTGAATTTCTATCTATAACTATTATTACTGGGTGTTTCTAATGACGGATAGTCATTCTTACATTAGAATTATACTAAAGTGGAGATAGATTGAAAAGTAATAAGCATGTAAATGTTACCCAATGAATATCTATATTTTTAAGATTAAAGAAACACCTAGTTCTAGTTTAACTTGGGTACTCCAAGAAATACATTGATAAGCGTGCAATTTTATGAATTTTCGGTAAATTTAGCGCGTATGATGTATCTGTATGTCATACAGATGAAAAATACTGATTCAAACCAACTATAGATTTAGACAATAACTGCGTAAACATAATAAATTCAGATTATTAATATATAACCAGATAGGTTTATGAAGCAGTAAATATTTAAGGTCTTTCTTAGAATTGGAAGTCAAATTATTTTAGTTCCCATTTTGAAGAATAATCTAAGTAAGCTACTTTACTTATCGGTATTTTCACAGAACATATTCTGTTGCAGGGAGTGTCGCAAACGCAAGTCCAATATCAAATTATCAAATAAAGTTACGACTCTCTCAGAAAGAATAAGTACTATTACTAGTATACCAATAAGTAAATAGTAGTTTATCTTTAAACTTTTTAAAAATAAATACTACGCTATTCACTAAGATAGAGATTATTCTTCTATTTTATACTATTAGTAACATTAACGAGAGAACCGTACTTACTTATGATAAGGTTCCCCGTGGCAGGTCTAAATGAGGAGGTTTTTACCCTTTTACATTTTAGATAGCTGGCTGAAGGATCGTCCAAATCTCTCTTCTACTCCAACAGATCTTCAGGAAGCAGCTTAAATCCTTCAATCATCGTGTCTTCTTCCACCTCAATCATTAGACAGCGTTTGCCATTGTAATTGACCTGTTTGACATATCTCAAGTCTTGTGGGCTGATCGTAATATTCGCTACTTTCGTGCTGATTTTGATTGACTTGGACGCGTAACTTGGAACGATATGGCTTGCTTTCATTTCATATGTTTTGTCTTCGATCACCTGCTGAAAGGCTTTTTCCACTTTTTCCGTATTCACATCTGTTACGCCACTCGCTTTCAGCACACGTTCAACCTCTTTAGTATCCAAAGTAGGACTACTCCCATATTCGTCCTCATCCTCTTCTTCCATCACTAACATATTATTGATTTCATCATATACACTTGCGAGGGTTTTCGAATTCACTTCATCACCAATTACTGCTTTTACAATTTCTTCAAACACCGCTTTATCTTCCTCGGCAGTCATGATTTCCTTGCCGTTCAACACATTCTCGATAAATTGTACATCCGGTTTATTCGCTTTGCCCGCAGCATAAAGGATGTGATTGATGTCTGCGGCGTTGTTCGTGAAGCAAGGAAACAGAAATCCACCAATTGGAGAGGCAAGTTTAATGACGGGATCGGCCAGCAGACTCGACTTAAACTCTCTTTCGACAAAATCAAACACCAGTGAACGTTTCGGCAGTTCGGTCTGATTCATGCTACTGAGGATAAATGGAGTGGTATACACTTCATTCCGAATGTCTATTTCCGTTTCATCAGGATTGCGTTTCGTCGGTTTATTATAATTTCCACGAATAAATGTGACGACCATGTCCTTATCATATTGGGTGTCCTCAACCATTTTTAAGGCAATACGCTGCATATTCACTTTCCATTCACTGACCTTTTTTGCATGAAGCCCCTCATATAAAAGTCGCTGCGTATGGTCGGTTTGTCCCTCTTCTTGACGCTGAAACTTCACCTCAAACAGCTTCACATCCAATTTCCCGCCTAATACCTTTTTAAAGTTATCAAGGAACAGTTCTTGCTGCTCCCGGTCCAACAAGGAAAATGACTGGCTCTCCTCATGATAGATATCACTGCTTTCCTGCTTGATGTAAACGTTATAAATGTCATCGATATTCAGTAAATCAGTATCCACCTTAAATTGTTTGCGAATCGCTGCTATGTCATTCTTATTCATCTCTAATTCCAACTCCCTAAATCCGTATCATGTACAAAAAAGCATCCAAAGCTACAGTTTAGCTTTTGACACTTCTTTATTATAACAATATTTAAGATGAAGAAATGAACACAGTCAATATTGGATTGAGTCAATTTTTTGTATATGATATTTTGGTCTAAGGGATAACTTTTCCAATATAGTTAATTGTCTACACTTTGGCATCCACGTCATATTTACCTAGTTTCTTAAGAATAGATCTGAATCTGCTGTGTCCATTATAAATTGTCCTTTCTAAAATGTAGGTTTAGTACTTTCATTTTACAAGATAGGACGATTTTTTGTATTTATTGTTGGTCTAAACGCTTTAGTTAAAGTCTTTACTACACAAAACAATAAAATAAAAATGCCGAAACCTAAACTGTGTTTCGGCATTCTTATGCAGGTGGTACTGAGAAAATACTATTAATGGAGGTCGTTTCGTTTCTAAGTGGCGGTACCCTAATTTACCAAAGCATAACAGTTTGACAAGTTGCACTCGAAAACTTTACAAAAACCGTCCAATACCTGTAACAGCCACATGAGACAAGCACCTGTTTTCTTGTTGCAATTAATCTACAGAATCCTTACCACGGTTCGTCTTTTTCAATTTAACATCCTGCTCTTTTGTAAGATCCGGTTCCTCGCCGAATTCTGTTCTTAAATTTGAATTGGCGAAACGTGCAGGTCGGTCGGTAACCTTGTCGACCTCTTCATTTGGCTTAAATAATAGACCGAGACATATTAGACCACCAATCCCTACAAGAGCATAGACAATCCTAGACAAGATTGCATCTTGACCACCAAATATCGTTGCAACTAAATCAAATTGAAATAATCCAATCAAACCCCAGTTAAGTGCACCGATAATAACTAGAGATAGTGCGATCCGTGAGAACATACTCATACTTAAACTCCTCCTTCGATTAAAATATTATTGAATCCGTAATTACCGTAAGCAGTTTTGAACCGCTACTTTACATCAGTTGTTTCAATTACTGAATAGGTACGACGCATATTGATTCGTACTTATCTTTTGCCAAAACCGCTTTTTAATACATATTTATCATATGAAGACAGGTCACAAACAATCATAGTTAATTTACAAACGTTTTTTTATTATTATTCGCATTTTTTTAGTGCCTGTCTCCCACAATTTAAAGGAGATGATAGAAAGGATTAACAGCAACAAAAAGCGTAAAGTCCCAGTTTCCACTGGATCCTTACGCTTTTTTTGATTACTCAAGTAAAATACTCCAACTTCGCATTCGGAAAGTACTTTTCCATATAGCCGTATAGATATGACTTTATTTCATCCTCTTCATCCTTTTGGTAAATATACTTACCAATTCCATACTTGCCCCATTTGTAGCGTCTTTTTTCTTCATCTAACTCCAATTTTGTCTTCGGATAATTCTTTTCAATCACTTTTTTTGCGGGCTTCGTAAAGCGGTGTTGAATGTATTCAAATGTAATATCGTCTCTTGCATCCTGTGGCAATTCTTCGTCAAGTCGCTCAAACATGCGGCGATATCCTTCCTCCCAGCCTTCATGAAGGTATATGGGAGCAATGATAAAACCTAGTGGATAGCCTGCTCTCGCCACTTTCCCTGCTGCCTCGATTCTTTTATTCAGAGGAGAAGTACCGGGCTCAAAATTCTTAATGACATAATCCGCGTTTATGCTGAATCTGAATCGTGTATTGCCATTATGCTTGGCATCCAGTAAATGGTCGACAAAATGAAATTTGGTCACAAAACGTAGTCTACCTAATTCTGTTTGACCAATATGTTCAATTGCTTTCTTTAATGAATGCGTCAAATGGTCAATTCCCACTATATCGGATGTACAGGCAGCTTCGAAGCGGGTAATCTCAGGTGCACGTTCTTCGATGTAGCGATCAGCCGCTTCGAAAATCTCTTCCACGTTTACGTAGGTTCGAATATACGGTTTGCTGCCCATCGTCGTTTGCAAATAACAATAATGACAATGCGCCATACACCCTGTAGCAAGAGGGATTGCATATTCTGCTGAAGGCTTGGACGTATCAAATTTTAGCGTTTTTCGTATACCAACGACTAAGGTGGATTTTGCGATACGATATTTTTGAGCGTCCGTATCCCCCGGCAAATCCCGAATTTGATTATGCGATGTCGTAAAGCGCGTTTCAATCCCCATTTCCTCAAACTTTTTCTTCAGTTCTTTTCCAAGAGGATAATCAAGTGCCTGGGGTTCAAAATATACAAGTTGTGGAGTAAAGGGTTTATTCATACTGAGAACTACCTAATTCAAAATTAGTATCCATTTGATCACCTTTCTCTTTTTTATATAGCTTGTCTTAAAAATGAGAAGTTATGAAAATGAACGTAATTTTGGGTACTTGTTCACAACATTTTTAGTTAAAATAATACAAGTGAATAATGCAATTTAGAACCTCAGTCACATTCACTTGGGATTAGTAACTATTCACCTTGGTGAGTTGTTATATTATTACCTTGCATAGGCCAGTCAAACAATGAGAAAAAATACCAAACTAGTAAAAACCTCATTTACTTATGGTAAGGTTCTCCGTACTATATCTAAATGAGGGTTTTTTAAATTGGGGTTATTCCCCTTCTAGTTCCTTAAAGTATTCCTCATAAGTTTCTTGGTAGTTACTATTAAAAAAGTTATAAGGTTCTGTTAAGTCAATTCTGTTAAATTTATAATCTTTAATTACATTTAAAGTTTGTTCGTTATTCGAGATGAATATAAAAGATTGAAAGGTGTCCTCTAATATATTAAATATAAACTGTGCAGTTTTCATAATCTCATCATTATTAAAATCGTCTTTTAGAAAAGTATCAATGAACATTGGGATGTCAATAACATCCTTATTTACGATATATCTCTCATAATAGAGTTTCTAGGAGGGATTACAGGAAGTTGTTGTGGAGATTGATAAAAAGGGAAAGTAATAATTGATGCATAGAATCAGGAGGTATCCTTAAATTAGTTTTTGGATACCTCCTTCATTGCTTTAAATTTCCTAGGAACAATAACACTTGCCTATGAGAAAATTGCAAAATTATCTATGAAATTTGCATCTACAACAATTGATCAATGAGTTTTATTATTAAAATAAATTGAACCACTTTAAACATAAATATATAAGCATTTTAGATGTCTCTTCAAACCCACACTTACTTATGATAAGCTCTCCGTCACGCGCTTAAATGTGAAATTTTTCGCACCAATTTATGATACGGCTGGTTATGTATAATACAAAATGCTCGATACACCTGCTCAATCAATACTAACTTCATCCACTGATGACGAAGGTGATTTTGCTTTTGCCGTACGTCATGAGTTGGTTGAAGTCGTCGGCTAGTTGTTCGGAGGATTTCATTTCATTTTTCCGTTAATGGCAAGGGCAATGACGTGAGCATCGGGTGCGATTTTTGCCAAGATGCGTTCGCCTTCTTTTCGTTTCACGAGCAACATGTCGGCTTCACTCAAGTTTTCGGGAGCTTACTAGTGCTCGGATTTCTACTTATAGTTTTTCATTCATTATTTCCTAAAACTCCAAATCAATGATTTTTGGATTGTTTTTCCTCAATTCCTCAAAACTTTGTCTGATTTGCTCTGGGGTAAGATCGATGTTTTCTTCCAGTGCTTTGGCCAGTCGTTTCCCCATCTTGGTCATGGATGCATATGTTAACCCACCAGATATAATCCCGCCTGCCAACGGAATCGCTTTGGAAACGCCTTTGGCAAATGAATTTTTAGTAACCTTTAAGCCAATGAACTCTAATGTCTTTTTAATGATCGGATAGTAGACAGTCTTCATTAAAGCTTTGTTCGGGATCTTCTTTAACGCTTGTTTCGCCAACTGTGATGATAAAGCTTTGATTGTGGCTGTTGCTCCGCCAACGCCAAACATGACACCTAAAAACAAGATTAAATCGCCGCTCACATTTTCCGCATTCATTTCTTCGCCATCCCAAAAATCATCATAGCCATAAATGTAGCCGAGCTCTTGAGAAAGTCGTAAAGCCATGGCAAAAAACTGCGCAGTATCTGCTGGAATCGTCGCAGCCATCGCTAAACCACCTGGGATGCCCGTAGCAAACGAAAGACTTGAACTTTGCATCGTCCGATTAGAAATCATTTTTTTAGCAATTTTGTTTAAAATCTGTTTATCAATATTGGCCTGTCCAGAACCTTTTTCAATCAGCTCGGCAAGTTCATCAGGAGATAAATGTTTCGAAAAACTCTTCGCTAAAAACTCTCTTCGATCCACTTTCACACCTGGTAACTTTACAACATTTGAAAGTACGACTTCGAGTACGGTAGATTCGTTTGCCAACATGAACACCTCATTTAACAATATTTTTCTTATCATACCATTATTATTTCAAATTTTATCCATTAATATCTTTTCAAATGTATTCTTTATGCTATGATTTAATCAATTCCTGAATTGATAGAAGCTTACATATTTCGATTTAAACTATGTAATAGAAAAGGTGAGATAATGGATAAAAATGAAGATCTTTTAAAAACCAAAGATGATCGAATTGCGCACTTGGAGAAACTTATTGTTGAATTAACGGAAGCTAAACAACAAAATGCTGCAACGCTTGCGGGAAGCTATCGTTCAAAGCCTTATGAAACATTTGAAAGTGGTTTTAAATTGTCTTCCTTATTCTTATGGTTTAAAAATATTCTAATCATCATTCTTATACTATTAGTACTCGGTCTTGGTGCTTTTTGGTTGCTGAATGGTAATGTCTTTAAGAAAAGTTCTGTAACATTTGTAGAAACTGTTCAGGAGTTATCCACTTTAGCAACAGCGGAAGCTCAAACGAAAACGGTGCTAACTATAGTAGACAATAAAATTTTCGGCAAAAAAATTCCTTTGCCTATACCTGGCACTAAACGTGAAATATTGCTTATTGTTCCCGCAACGGTTCTCGCAGGTGTTGATTTGAATGAGGTTACGGAAGACGATATGAAGATTAGCGAAGATACGAAAGAGATTGATATTACTCTACCTCACGCAAAACTTATTCAAGAACCTTCACTTCAAATGGACAAAATTACAACATACGTTGATGGTGGGATTTTCAATGATAAAGTTGATTGGAATGAAGGTTATGAACTAGCGGCTTCTGCACAAGAAAAAGTTAAAAAAGAAGTTATTTCTGCCGGTTTATTAACAACTGCTGAAAAAAATGCAGACAAGGCACTAACTCAATTTTTCAAGAATATGGGTTACAAAGTAAATATTACTTATAAATAACCAAATCATTATTATTAAAATCTCTTCATCAAAACAGCACCCACCTAAAGTACTGGTTGGGTGCTGTTTGCATTATAAAATCATTATCTATTTATGATATGGTTGATTTTTAGTATCTTGCAATGGATATCAAATTTATAATTTCTCTCAAATTACGAAGGGTTATTTTTCTCTTTCATTAATCTTTAATAGGAAATTCTTTCAATATTTTTTTCAAACCGCTTAAAAATTTCTCGACATACGTTAGATCCGTTTCGAATTCAAATTTCAACTCACTTCCATGGCCAACAGGATATTGAACATAGCCGCTGACATTTATTTTTTTTCTGAATGTATCTATGGTAAAAGTTAGACCAAAGGTTCAGTTGGTTCGAAAACTACCTATTCTTTTTTTAGATCTAAAAATTTTTCAAATTCACGTATGAAATACTCTATCAATTTTCCCTCGAGCATCACATCGTTAATTTCTGCTTTAAACGCTGGAATAGTTAAATAAAGATAGGTAATATGCCAATCAGCATCGTGTTCATCTTCTGGCTCAGGATACGTATAATAATAGAAGCAAATTTTAAAATGAAATAACCTATCTTGTGAAGTTAATTTGGCATATGGATAGTCTTTAAGGCAATCTAGGTTATTAGAACTCATATGAATGTCATCCTTAGAAAATGTTTTTATTAAAGGTTCTTCTTATATAGTTTTAAGACAGTTCTATTAAAAGTTACTTTTCCGTGGTGATTCTTTTATATTGCTCTTCCGTGAAATGCTTAACAATTTTTAACTTCTCTTCTTTCCTCATTAACTCTAAAGGAATATACACCTCATGGTTTTTCAGTTTGAAATTTCTCATCTCACTAATCTCAAATCCTACTATTTTTTGAATTTCTTTCTGAAGTTCTTTACCTTTTGTAGACTCAGGATTAAAAGGCTCAACATGCAATATTAAACATTGATATCGTTTGTCTCCATAAAGTGTCGCAAATTTGCTAGTATTTCCCCAGAAGGTAAAAGGTTTATAACCTATAGATAAACTCTTTGGTGCAATAGTGCATTTCATCGGTCCAAGAGAATTTAAGAATTTGTGCAACTCACTGAATACTAATAACTCATTCATTTCTTATAACACCTATAATTGATTGCCAATCATTTACTTATGGTACGGTTCATTCTTAATTATTCGAAATGCCCGATACACTTGCTCAACTAACACTAATTTCATAAGCTGATGCGGGAGCGTCATCTTCGAAAATGATAACTTTTCATCAGATCTCTTCATAACGTCTTCGTGCAACCCCAACGATCCACCGATAACGAAAGCTACTTTGCTACGACCGTATGTCATAAGAGACTGCAAATCTTCTGCTAACTGTTCTGACGATTTCATTTTTCCTTCAATAGCTAGAGCAATAACATATGTATCTGCACCAATTTTTGCTAAAATACGTTCGCCTTCTTTTTTCTTAACAATTTCCATATCAGCATCACTTAAGTTTTCAGGAGCTTTTTCGTCTGCTACTTCGATTAAATCTATTTTCGCATAACTTCCTAATCGTTTTGTATATTCCTCAATGCCCAATTTTAAATATTTTTCTTTTAATTTCCCAACCGAAACAATAGAGATATTCACAGGTTATCCACCTTCACATTTTGTTTACAAACACGTTATCCACAGAACTTATCCACATATCCACAAGGCGAAACTACATGTAGTATGCAATCATACGTTCGCCACTAAATATATTGCTGCGACTTCACAGTAATCGCATTTTGTGGATATCTTTTCATTATCTAAGAGTTCTGTTAAAATCGGAAAGGTATTTTGCTCAGCTACAAACATATCAAGTGCATGATCTATATGGGTTTGACAGCATTTAATTTTCATTTTATATCATCCTTTCGATTTTCAAATAATTCAATAAGTTATGCACAATTCGGTAATCTTATCCACAATCTAGTTTAACAAAGTAAAAGCGAGTAGGAAAGGTGCAGTTTGGCACTTCTTACTCGCTTTGTAAATGTTTCGTAAATTGAAATTTGTTATCCACATTTATTATTCATCCACAAGGATTTATTAAAACATTTATAAAGTTGAATTGTCTTTCAATATTAATGTTACTTCCAACAATTGACCTTCTCGATAAACTTTCAATGTCAAGTTGTCTCCAACTTCTTTTTCATTGTATAAGTGTTTGCGCAACTCAATCATATTCTCTATTTTATTGCCATCCATTTCAATGATGACATCATATTGTTTTAATCCCGCTTCAGCAGCTGGTGATTTTGTTACTACTTCATCAATAACAACACCAGTTGTTATTTCTTCCGGTAAACGCAGTGTATCACGTTGATGGACTGCTGAAACATTCGTTACATCTAAAAGTGTAACTCCCATAGTTGGACGTTTCATCGCTCCAAATTGTTCTAAGTCTTCAATGACTGGAATAACAGAATTAATTGGAATGGCTAACCCAATTCCTTCTACAGTAGCTTGAGAAATTTTCATTGAATTAATACCAATTAATTGTCCTACTATATTCACGAGAGCACCACCACTATTTCCAGGATTAATGGCTGCATCTGTTTGCAATACTTCAGCCTGCCAGTCGACTTGGTTATCTCCATCTAAATCAATTGGAATCGTACGGTCTTTACCAGATACAACACCCGTTGTCACTGATCCTGAAAAATCTAAGCCTAAAGGATTACCGATTGCAATAACCGTCTCTCCTTGCTTTAATGCATCTGAATCTCCGAACTCAGCAACTGTCGTTACCTTTGAAGCATCCATTTCAAGAACGGCTAAGTCAGTCCAAATATCCGTACCAAGTAATTTTGCTTCGACTTTTGCACCATCTGCTAATGTTACTTCAATTTGGTTTGCACCTTCAATTACATGGTTGTTAGTAATGACATATGCTTTATTGCCTGATTTTTTGTAAATGACTCCTGACCCGCCGCTAGCAGCTTCTTGTCCATCACCACTGGAAGGACTTAAGAAGTCTGATGATGATTGAATATTTGTGACCCCAACGACTGAGTTCGCTACCTTTTCAACAGCGGATGTAACTTCCGTGGTAATATTAGCAGAAAATTGTTTCGTAGCGTTTGAAGACTCTAGAGATGGATCATTGCCGCTAGATGTATCTGCTCCAGGCATTATACCAACAAGCGAAGGTATCATTAGCCATACAATTAATGCACCAACTAAAACACCGATAAACGCACTAAAGAAGTAGCCTCCTTTACTTCCTTTTTTATCAATCTTCTTTTGAGGTTCTGGTGGTTGTTGATTGTAGTATTCCATAGAAAATCTCCCTTTCTGTTATTCCTTACTCAATATTTTACCAGGTCAACATTAAAATCAGATGAAGACTGCTTTAAAACTTGCTCACAAAGAGCATCCTTAAGAATAACAGGAGACTCCTTTCGTATTATTTCCAACTAATGAGCATATTTTTCAAGCTAAACTCAAAAAGAAAAACCTCACAAATTATGTGAGGTTTAGACAGTTACTAGTTGAGTCGATTTATTTGCATCAGTATCATACAAATTTAAAAATTCGCCGGTGACAATACCACACGATTCAAGAGTTTGGGTAACACTCATTCTTGCCAAGTCTTTCATATTATTATCTTTACTTAAATGTGAAAGATATATGCGTGTCGGTTTCTGCTCTACCACTTCGCTCATTGCAACTGCTGCATCCTCATTTGAAACATGACCAACATCACTTAAAATACGGCGTTTGATTGACCATGGGTAGCGGCACATTTGCAGCATGCCTACGTCGTGGTTGCTTTCGAAGACATATGAGTCTCCTCCTTTGATATAACCTTTCATACGGTCACTGACGTACCCTGTGTCTGTGATTAATACGAGTTTACGGCCGTTCTCATGAAAGACGTAAAACATCGGGTCTGCTGCATCATGGGATACAGCAAATGATTGAATATCGAGGGATCCAAATGTCTTCACAGACTCCATATCGAAGTGATATTTTTGGTCTATCGAAATTTTGCCGATTAGATGTTCCATTGCCATCCAAGTCTTGGCATTAGCGTAGATAGGAACATTATACTTACGAGCCAGAACTCCAAGCCCTTTTATGTGGTCACTATGTTCATGTGTAACTAAAATCCCACTTAACTTTTTCATACTGCGGTCAATCGAAACTAATAATTCTTCCATTTTACGTCCACTCAGACCAGCGTCGACTAAAAAGGCATGTTCATCAGTTTCAACGTAAACGGCATTTCCACTACTTCCACTTGCTAAAACACTAAAACGCATGACGAAAACTCCTTAATCTTCTTCTATTTCCTCGGACTCTTTGTTAAATTCAATAATTTTACCTTCAACCGCGTTAACAAAATAGTCTTCCTTCAAACCATCTTGTAATTCTACACGAACCCGCCAAGTCGGTGCAAACACTTGCGTTTCTGTTAATTGCACGAGAGTTGAGTAACCTAAGCTAGTCATAGTAATTGTAGAATTAGGTTTTAATAAGTTTCTTTGATATAACACTTCAACTGCTCGCTCATCAGATAGTAAGTTTTCAGTTTGCTCAAAAATTTCAAGCTCTTCAAAAGATGTTTGCTCATATTTATAAGCTTCGTTATCGTCATTCCAATATAATGTGAGCATCGCATTTTGGTTAAAGAAGATTTGACGATTATTAACTACTTGGAAAAATACCGCTTTTTTAGCATCTACATCTACATCAAACAATTCATACGAAGTGCCATTATATACATGTCTATTTACAAATTCCTTTAGAACACCGGGAACTTCTAGATTGCCGATAAGAACCGGATCATTAAAAGTTGATAATAATTTTGTAATACCTGATATGTCATATGTTTGATTATCCATTTGTTTCATATCTTTAGACGAATACATTCGAATGTTTCCGGATATATAGGATTCTTTAAGGATGTTTTCAGGAGTACTTTCATAGCTAATATTATCAGCTTGTAATCTCTCCTCAATAGATGTTTCACCTAGTACTTGTAATTCTTGTACTTCATTGTATCGATTAAAATACAAGACATATAAGAAGGAATTTAAAATTAAGAACACGATAATAAAGATCGTTTTGGTTTTATTCCAATCCAAACTTGCCACCTCCTAAATCCTCAGGTGATAGACGAGTCCATTGATCGTTTGATAAGTAAAACCAGGATGGTTCTAAAGTCAGTAATCTTGTTTCATTATCACGCGTTAAGTAATAACCATTTATTATTTCTTCTACATTGTTAAAATCAATTTCTTTCATCACTTTCATTACACCAGACGCCTTCTCTCCGGATGGTAAAGTTGAAATCACAGTATCAAACGGCAAGGAAAGGTCAAGTGTGTAATAAGGTCGCAAATACCTAAAGATACCGGGATCTCCCCAATTTACAGTGATTTTAGTAGAAGTATCACTACTGAATACAGGATTTCCCAATAAGTATAATTGGTAATCAATTTGTTGATTAGTTGGATTTATTCCAGAAAATCGAAATTCGTCAGTCCATCCCCCATGCTCATTTATATAATCCAAGCTATCAAATACTAACTTTGAAGGAATAGAAGGATTACTTGTTTCAGCCGATGGATTAACAAAACTTAAAGTACGTTCAAGTAAATTGACATTCATCAGAGAGGTTGCATCTGAATATGCATCATTTGTTACTCCTACTGGACTTTGCCGCACTACATTTGGATCATTAAATAATGCATCACGAAAACGACTTGGTTCAATTTCTTTTAAGTAATACGTGTATCGAATGCTTTCTACATCTTTTGAAGAAACAAAAAGCGATAGTTTTTCTTGACGTTCAATTTCTGTAAACTTTGCGAAATCATTTGTAGGTGCTATTATTTTTTGCTCTACTAATTCCATATCAACATTTCCTGCCAATGCTGAATATAATGTATTGTTTTTGGAACTAGCAAAATAAATTTTTAGTTGATTATTCTTAAAAGAATTCCAATCAACTATTAAACGATCAAATCCACTTTCAGGGATGTTTAAGCTGGCATTCTTCAAGATATTATTGTAAACAGGAAAAGGTACGTCAGCTGGGAAGAATAGTGTAAAGCGATTGGATGCTCCAATCATTTCATTTAATTTTATATCACTTGAATTGTTACTCTCAAACATTAAATCTCTTATTTCCCAACTTTTCATAGCATTAACAACACTGTCTAAATCAAACGATGCCATCGTACCTTTCATGTCGTCTTCTAAGCTCACAACCATTTTGTAAGGTTTGATTACATCATCTACTCGGTTTGTGTCAGCAATTGATATATTTACAATTGGCGTTGTCTTAATGGTTTGATATTTCGGTGTATAGGTCCATATAGCGAACGTTAACAAGACACTTGAAACAACTAGAATGACTAAGAGAATAGATTTTATTTGCTCTACATATTTCAATCCCATTCACCTGCCTCATCTAATTCAAATGGCAAAGTGAAGAAAATCGTCGTTCCATGTCCCTCTTCACTTTCGGCCCAAATGGCACCACCGTGTGCTTCAATCATTTCCCGGGCAATAGCTAGACCAAGCCCTGACCCACCCATTGACCTTGCACGTGCTCGATCAACACGATAGAATCGATCAAAAATTCGTTCTACATTATCTTTTGGAATTCCCATACCATCATCAGATATCATTGCTTTTATAAATCCATCTTGCACAATGATACCAAATCGAATATTTCCACCATCTGGTGAATATTTTAAAGCATTCGATATAATATTATCGATGACTTGTGTTAATTTATCTGTATCAATTTCCACAAAGAATTGTGATTCTGGCAACAAACGTTGGAACTGAACTTGTTGTGATTTCGACATTTCAAAGCGGTCAATGATTCGATTAAAGAATTTATTAAACTCAACAAACTCTTTATTTAAATCATAATCACTGCTATCCAATTTCGATAACTGCAACAAGTCATTTACTAACCGAATCATTCGTTCTGTTTCTGTTTGCGTTACGTTCAGGAACGCTGGCGCGAGTTCTTGATCTTGCCAAGCACCATCAACAAGTGCCTCTAAATAGCTACGCATTGTGGTTAAAGGTGTTCGTAGTTCATGGGAAACGTTTGCTACGAATTCACGTCGCTCCATATCAATTTTTTCTTGTTCGGTATTGTCATGAAGAACTGTAATTAAGCCATTCACGAAACCTGTTTCTTTTTGAATAACAGAGAAGTTTGCAAGCAAAATATAAGGACGTTCGGGTGAACTAAAATCTAAATTAATTGACTCTTTCATATGAATTAGATCTTCAAACGTATACTGTGTTTCAATTCCAAGAACAGAAGAAATTGGACGATGCAACACCATGTCTCTTGGCACTCTCAAGAGTCTTAGAGCGGGATCATTAATTAAGATAATGCGCCCTTTCCTATCTGTCGCAATAACACCCTCAGTCATATTCGAAAGAACTGAAGCTAATTTACGACGTTCACCTTCTGTTGTTGACTGAGCTTCTTGCAGTCGGTTGGTTAAATGGTTAAAGGCTATCGCCAATTGACCAATTTCATCGTTCCCATATACACGTACTTTACGAGAAAAGTTCCCTTTTGCCATGGCTTGTGCTTGTCTACGCATATCTGAAATAGGACGAGTGATTGTTTGGGAAATTAATATGCCTAAAATCAATGTAATAACAAGTGATGTTGCTGTACCACCTGCAAGAATACGATTGATTTGATTCATCTGCCGATATACCGTTTCTATATTCGATTCTAAATAAATTGTGCCTAGCACTTCACCTTGATAAATGATTGGAGATGCAAGTACCCAAATGCGATCCCTTCTTTGAAGATCTAATTTAATGTTATCGAAAGGTGTTTCAGAAGAAATAGATTGACGAACCAAAGTATCCGTTGAACGTTGCCCAACAATCGATTGATTAGTAGTTTCAGAAGTCGCTAAAATACGGAAATTTTTATCAACTACGCGAATTTGATTAATATCATCTGATCCAATACTATAAAGCACGGTACGTAAACTTTGCTCAATAGTGGGGTCTTCTTCTCCCCTTTTCTTGATAATTTCTTCACGCACACTAAACTCCACCAAATCCACACGTTCTCCAATGGAATTGGTGAAGCTATCTTTAAGTGTATCTTCTAATTCACGTGCAAAATATAATCCAATGATTTGCATGGCAATTAAAATCAGCAAAATATAAATAAGAACAATTTTGACATGAATTGATTTAAAAAAACCTACCTTTTGCATACTATTTACTCCTGTTCAGGATTACGCATGTAATAGCCTACGCCACGACGTGTTACGATCCATGTCGGGTGGCTTGGATTATCCTCAATTTTTTCACGAAGGCGACGAATGGTTACATCTACAGTTCGAACATCACCAAAATAATCATAACCCCATACCGTTTGCAATAAATGCTCACGTGTCATCACCTGACCAATATGTTTAGCTAAGTAATGCACCAATTCAAATTCACGATGTGTTAATTCAATCGACTTGTCTCGTTTTAACACTAAATAGGCATCTGGTTGAATAATTAATGACCCTATAGCAATATCGTTTGATGCTCCTTCTGAATCTTCCGACAATAATGTTTGGTGACGACGCATATTCGCTTTCACACGAGCAATCAATTCGCGTGTGCTAAAAGGTTTGGTTACATAATCATCTGCACCTAACTCTAAACCTAGGACTTTATCAATTTCTGAGTCTTTCGCAGTTAACATAATAATTGGAAAGTCATATTTTTTTCGGATTTCACGACAAACTTCCATTCCATCTCGGTTAGGTAACATAATATCTAGTAACATTAAGTCTGGTTTAATTTCTTCTGCTTTCTTTAAAGCTTCATCTCCGTCATATGCACAAACGACGTTATAGCCTTCTTTTTTTAAGTTGAATTTTAAAATGTCAGCAATCGGTTTCTCGTCATCTACTACTAATATTGTTTTACTCATACTTCGTCATCCTCTCTCTTGCCGACTATCTATATGAATTTTAAATAATATGAATTAATCTCTTTTATACTACTTACTCTATCACGCTTTACCCTGTTTCGCATCTATGGGACAAAAGATTGGAAATAGCGGATATTTCCCGGGCAATATTCCGACAAATTACTACATAAAAAGACGGCCAATTTCGTTAAAATGACCGTATTGAACTTATTTATTTTTGTAAATAGCTAAGTGGGTTAACATTCTTACCATTTTTAATCACTTCAAAGTGCAAATGTGTTCCTGTTGATCTTCCTGTAGAACCCATAACACCTAATTTTGCACCAACAGGTACAGTTTGTCCAACACTTACCTTTATAGATGCTAAGTGAGCATAAAGCGTTTGATACCCATTTTTATGATCGACTAGTACTTTGTTGCCGTATGTACCATCTTTACCTGCCGATACCACAACGCCGTTATCAGCTGCTTTAATCGTAAATCCGCTAGGTCGTGCAATATCAATTCCACGGTGCTTAGAACCCCAACGCTGGCCCATCTCACTAGAAATGTAACCACCCTGTGCCGGCCAAGAAAACTTCCCTGTACCACGAGATGGAATTACTTTTGTACCTTTTAATACAATGTTATTTGTCACTTCTTTTATAATTTTTTCTTTTTGAATGGATTGGCTAACCTGTATTCCATTTTTTTCAACTGTCTTGTACGTCAATTCTTTTGCGCCTTTGTTCCCTTTTTGAACAACTTTTGAATCGCCCTTTAACATAGCACTTGATTGTTTCACTTGGTTTTTAAACTCAATTTTTTTTGTTTCTTTTTTCTCACGAACGACTTCTATGTTCGTCAAAGGCTTGAACGCAGTTACTTTTAATTCTTGTCCAATTTGAATAGCACTGTTGTCGTCAATAGTATCGTTTAATTTTGTTAACTCATCATTAGTTAACTTGTGGTCAGCAGCAATTTTGCTAATTACGTCACCAGCTCGAACCGTGTATGTTTTTTCTTCTAAACCACCTTTTTGAAGATGGTTTACCGCTTGATCAACTGTCATGACAGAATCTGGTTGGGTACTTTGGGTCACTCCAGAAATTGATTCTTTTATTAAAACATCTACAATTCGTGTTTCATTAGTCTTTAATGGTGGTAAAGAGTCTATAGAGTCTTTTCGAGCTTCCAATTCACTAAGTTCCTTTTCAGAAACTAACTGAAGTTTAAGTTTACGAACAACTTCATGATATGCTTCCATATCTTTGACGTAGACGGCAATCTCGTCATTGACAGATAACTCAATTGCATCTGTAGCTACTGTTACTAGGTCGTCCACCTTGTCTAATGTTTCCGTATCATTCGTTTGTACATTGAAGACTTGTTCAGATATGACGGATATATTTGATTCATCATTTAATTTAAGTCCTTCGTACTGAGAGCTAGTCTCTTCTATTTTAGCATCAACAAGTTCTTTTACAGCCTGTTCATCTGAAACAGCTCCTACGTATTCTTCACTAGCATATATATGAAAAACTTTTTGCAATAAACTACTTTCATTGTCTTTTGCAAAACCGATATTAAATGTAATAGTTGAAGCAAACATTGTTATTATGGCTGCCCTTTTAATTGTTTTTAATGTGTAATTCGGTTTGTGGTCGAATGAAATCTTCTTCCTGTCACCAGTGTTCCATTTCAAGTTCATGATAAGCCCCTCTCAAAATTTCATCCGATAAAACGAATGGTTCTTTTTACGCAGAAAATTTCACGCCCCTTTAATCTAACACACCTTTTTTCTTCAATGGTACAGAAGTTTCATATTGTAAAGAAAATGACTCATTCAAGCCATCTATTGGCTTTAATTTCTTTATTTTGGAATAATAGAGTACCAATATTCTCTAATTGATAAGAAATTTAACATATTTAATCTATCTTTTTTCCTATATTTTCTTATTAATCATGTTTTTGGTCATTTTATTATTCTTCAGACTTTCTTCCTATCGAATCTATGAGAAATACGTTAAAATTAGTATATTCACAGTGAAAAGAGGTCTTCCATTTGACAGATGAACAACATCGGCACGAAGTAGTTCAACAAAAACTGCACCCTTCTCACCGTAAGGCATCAAAAGCAGTCATCGCGAAGCGTATTTTCATGATTATTACAGGTGCTATTTTTATGGCAATGGGTATAGAGTTGTTCCTTGTACCAAATCAATTATTAGATGGTGGCATCGTGGGTATATCTATAATATTGGCCCACTTAACAGATGTTCAATTAGGGCTATTTATTTTTCTATTAAATATACCGTTCTTTTTTATCGGATATAAACAAATCGGTAAAACTTTTGCTTTATCTACTGTATTAGGAATTACAGTCCTTTCAATTAGTACATATTTGTTACACCCTGTAGCACGTTTCACAGATGATTTACTACTTGCTACCGTGTTTGGTGGCATAGTACTCGGTCTTGGTGTTGGCCTTGTCATTCGGTATGGTGGCTCCTTAGATGGCACTGAAATCTTAGCCATTCTTTTTAGTACCAAATCGGCTTTTTCTGTAGGAGAAATCATCATGTTCTTCAACATAATGATTTTTACAGTCGCAGGTTTTGTATTTACTTGGGAACAAGCGATGTATTCAGGTCTAACTTATTTTATTGCCTATAAAACGATTGATATTGTTATTCAAGGCTTAGACGAGTCCAAATCAGTTTATATTATAAGTGACTTTGCTGATGAGGTCGGTAATGCAATTATGGATCGTCTCGGACGCGGTGTTACATACTTACATGGTGAAGGTGCTTACACTGGCGATGATAAAAAAATTATTTTCACCGTCATTACTCGCTTAGAAGAAGCTAAATTGAAAACAATTGTTGAAGATATCGACCTTCAAGCATTTGTTGCAATTGGCAATATCGCGGAAGTACGCGGTGGGCGTTTCAAGAAAAGAAATATTCATTAAAAAAAGGTTCTATCCACTATGGAATAGAACCTTTTATTATTAATAATTAAGTAACAGTAACCTTAACTACAAATACCATAAAAAAAAAGCGAAGAAAGTTTCCTTTCTTCGCTTTTCTATATTTATTTTAGCGCCAAACGCTTGTAATAATATTTGTTTGATTACGATCTGGTCCTACTGAGAAAATAGAAATTGGAACACCTGATAATTGTGAAATGCGTTCTAAATAGTGACGCGCATTTTCAGGAAGCTCATCGAGAGATTTGCAAGATGTCACGTCTTCGCTCCAACCTGGTAATTCTTCGTATAACGGAACGCAGTCAGCAAGCATACGTAAGTTCGCTGGGTATTCTGTAATTATTTCACCTTTATAACTGTATGCTGTACAAATCTTCACAGTCTCTAAACCACTTAACACATCAATTGAGTTAACTGTAAGATCTGTTAATCCACTTACACGACGTGCATGACGAATAACAACACTGTCAAACCAACCGATACGTCGTGGACGACCTGTTGTTGTACCGTATTCTTTACCAACTTCACGAATTCGATTACCGACTTCGTCAAATAATTCAGTTGGAAACGGACCATCACCAACACGTGACGTATATGCTTTGCATACACCTACAACATGGTTAATTTTCGTTGGTCCTACACCAGCACCAATTGTTACTCCACCAGCTACTGGGTTAGAAGATGTTACAAATGGATAAGTACCTTGGTCAATATCTAACATAACGCCTTGTGCCCCTTCAAATAAGACACGACGTCCTTCATCTAATGCGTCGTTCAACACTTTAGATGTATCGGTTACATATTTCGCAATTTCTTGACCATAACCATAATATTCTTCTAAAATTTCTTCCATTGTAAAGCCATCTGTTTCATAAAATTTTTCAAATAAACGATTTTTCTCTTCTATATTATATTGAAGTTTTTCTTCAAACACTTCTTTATCAAGTAAATCTGCCATACGAATACCTACACGTGCTGCTTTATCCATGTATGCAGGTCCAATACCTTTACCTGTTGTTCCAATTTTGTTTGCACCACGACGAGCTTCTTCCACTTCATCTTGCTTCAAGTGGTAAGGTAAAATGACGTGTGCACGATTTGAAATACGTAGGTTTTCAGTCGTTACCCCACGGTCATGTAATCCTTTTAACTCTTTTACTAATGCTTTTGGATCAACAACCATGCCGTTACCGATTACTGAAACTTTGTCTTTATAAAAAATACCTGATGGGATTAAATGAAGCTTGTATGTTTCTCCACCAAAAATAATGGTGTGTCCTGCGTTATTACCACCTTGGTAACGCGCAATCACTTCGGAATTCTCAGATAGAAAGTCGGTAATTTTCCCTTTACCTTCGTCTCCCCATTGTGTTCCTACTACTACAACCGATGTCATAATCAGCACCTCCGTCAGACGCTTTCACGCGTCCTGAATCAAACAGTGTAATTGTACCAACGCAAACGCATCTAGTCAACCAAAAACAAGAAAAAACACGAACGCAAAAATGTTTTCACATGTTTATTGTTCGTGTTTGATTTAAGCTGGTGGTGCTTGCTGATGTTGACTCCAATCAATATTTACAAACTTATTAAACTCTTTAACGAAAGCAAGAGTAACCGTTCCCGTAGGACCGTTACGTTGTTTTGCAATAATAATTTCAATCATATTCTGATTTTCAGTTTCTTTGTCATAATAATCTTCACGGTATAGGAAAGATACAATATCGGCATCTTGCTCAATACTTCCTGACTCACGTAGATCGGACATCATCGGACGTTTATCCTGACGTTGCTCAACACCACGAGAAAGCTGTGACAAGGCAACCACGGGCACTTCTAGTTCACGTGCAAGAGCTTTTAATGATCGAGAAATTTCTGATACTTCTTGTTGACGATTTTCTTTCGAGTTGCCACTACCTGCTATTAATTGCATATAATCAATCATAATCATACCTAGACCATACTCTTGTTTCAAACGACGGCATTTTGAACGGATTTCGTTAACTCGAATACCTGGCGTATCATCGATAAAAATTCCAGCGTTCGATAGACTGCCCATCGCCATCGTTAGCTTGCGCCAATCTTCTGAAGATAATGCACCTGTTCGTAGTACTTGAGCATCTATATTGCCTTCAGCACATAACATACGCATTACAAGCTGTTCTGCAGCCATCTCCAGACTAAAGATGGCAACGTTTTCTTCAGTCTTGGTCGCAACGTTTTGTGCAACATTAAGAGCGAACGCTGTTTTACCTACTGAAGGTCGTGCTGCAACAATGATTAAATCATTGCGTTGAAATCCTGCGGTAATGAGATCTAAATCCCGGAAGCCTGTAGGTACCCCTGTAATATCACCTTTACGAGAGTGTAGAAGTTCAATATTGTCATATGTTTGCACAAGAACATCTTTAATATGTCTGAAATCCCCGGCATTTTTACGATTAGACACTTCCATCATTTTCTTTTCAGCTTCAGATAACAAAGCTTCTACTTCATCTTCACGCGTAAACCCATCTTCTACGATATTGGTCGCAACCCGAATTAAACGACGTAATAAAGCCTTTTCTTCCACAATACGCGCGTAATATGCAATATTTGCTGCAGTAGGAACTGAATTTGCAATTTCTGTTAAATATGAAAGTCCACCGACATCCTCAAGTTCCCTCTTTGACGATAATTCTTCTGTCACAGTCACGACATCAATCGGTTTTCCTTGATCGCTTAGACTATTCATCGTTTGGAATATCTTTTGATGTGCTACTCGATAAAAATCTTCGAATTGTAATATTTCTGCAGCCGTAATGAGCCCTTGAGGTTCTAAAAAGATAGCTCCAATAACGGACTGTTCAGCTTCATGGTTGTGAGGGGGAATCCGGTCGAACATAGGCTCACTCATTGACGTCTCTCCTTACGTTTCTTCAGTTACATGTACTTTCAAAGTTGCTGTTACATCTTGATGTAATTTAACTGGAATATTTGTGAATCCTAATCCGCGAATGGCATCATCTAATTCCATTTTACGTTTATCGAGTTTAATACCCGTTGCTTTGTGAAGTTGTTCCGCTACTTGCTTCGTTGAAATGGAACCAAATAAACGTCCTTTTTCACCTGATTTAGCTGATATTTCAACTGTTAATTGTTCTAAATCTTCTTTTAGCTTTTTCGCATCTTCTAAGACTTGTTCTACATGTTGATCTTCTTTGCGTTTTTGACCATCTAATGCGCTGATGGTTGCTTGGTTTGCCTCAATCGCAAAGTTGTTTTTTATTAAAAAGTTATGTGCATAGCCGTCTGCTACATTTTTTATTTCGCCTTTTTTTCCTTTGCCTTTAACATCTTTTAAGAAAATTACTTTCATGTTGGTTGGCCTCCTTCGACAATTTCAATGATTGCTAATTTTAGTTGTTCAATCGCGCTATCAATCATACCTTCTTTAATCTGACAGGCAGCATTAGTTAAATGACCACCACCACCGAGTTTTTCCATAATCAATTGAACATTAATATCACCTAATGAACGTGCACTAATGCCCACATCCCCGTTATCTTTTCTAGCGACAACAAAAGATGCTGAAACACCCTTCATTGTCAGTAAAATATCGGCAGTTTGTGCAATGAGAACTTGTGAATAGGGATTCGTTTCTTCTCCATGTCCAATGGCAATGCCTTCACGGAAAAATTCAACCGTTTGAACAATTTTTGAGCGTTCGATATAAGTATCAATGTCTTCTTTTAATAAGCGTTGAACTAACACAGTGTCTGCTCCATTTGTTCTTAGATATGAAGCCGCTTCAAACGTTCTTGAGCCTGTTCGAAGTGAAAAGCTCTTCGTATCTACAATAATTCCAGCAAGCATTGCGGTTGCTTCAAGCATTGAAATTTTATCATGTTTCGGTTGGTATTCAAGTAATTCAGTTACTAGCTCAGCTGTTGACGACGCATAAGGCTCCATATAAACGAGCATCGTATTTGAAATAAACTCTTCTCCACGACGATGATGATCAATTACCACCACTTTTTCAGCTCGATTTAACAGCTTTTCATCAATAACCATACTTGGTTTATGCGTATCTACAACTACAAGTAATGTTCGATCAGTTAATTTTGATAATGCTTCTTCTGGTGAAATAAAGCGTTCGAATAATTGTGGCTTGCTCTTAACTTCTTCCATCAACCGGGTGACGCTTTGGTCGAGTTCATCAAAATTAACGATGACATAGCCATTTATTTGGTTCATCTCGGCCATCTTTCGAACTCCGACAGATGCACCGATTGCGTCCATATCAGGCAATTTATGCCCCATAACAAACACTTGGTCACTGTCTTGGATCAAATCCCTTAGAGCATGTGAGATAACTCTTGCTCTAACCCGATTACGCTTTTCAGCCGGGTTCGTTTTTCCTCCAAAGAATTTCACTTTACCACTAGGTTGTTTAATGGCCACTTGATCGCCACCACGCCCTAATGCTAAATCCAAACTTGATTGCGCAAGTTGGCCAAGTTCGACTAATGAAGATGAGCCGGCACCGACACCAATACTAAGTGTTAGAGCTAAATTCAGTTTAGAAGTAGCTTCTCTTATATCATCTAAAATCGCAAATTTCGTTTTTTCAAGCTCGAGTAAAATGGATTCATTCAATACTGCAATAAAACGATCTGATGAGATTCGTTTTATATAAATTCCATAGCCCGCTCCCCAATTATTGACGAGAGATGTCACCAAACTATTTAACTGACTACGCGTTTGGTCGTCCATTCCTTGAGCTAGCTCATCATAATTATCAATAAACAAAACTAGGATGACGCTGCGATCCGAATTATACAATGTTTCAATTTCTGTTTGCTCGGTAATATCAAAGAAATAGAGTAGTTTTTCTTGGTGTTTGTAAAATACTTTAAATTTCTTTCCTGACAAACTAATAATCTGATCTTTATTATCTTCTTGCTGCACAAGTAGATGAAATTCATCAGACAACTTAAACAAATCTTCACCAATAAGTGAATCACATTCGAGCTCTCTTGACATGTATGGGTTTGCCCAATCAATTTTCCATTGTTTATTTACTATTAATATTCCGATTGGCAATTCGAGAAACGCTTCTTCCCCTACATGTTTCATCCGGAAAGACAAAGTCTCAATATGTTTCTCAGTCTCTTCATATATCCGCTTCTCCATTTGCCAACCTATGATCAAGACTATGGCAAAAAGAAGAGCTACAATTACCCCTATCCAAATATGCCAGAACAAGAGTAAAAGAGCGCTTATTAGGCCTAGAAATGATAGAAAAAATAATGGAATAAGAATTTGTCTTTTTCTAAAAAATTCTGCCATTTCTTCAGCTCCTTATTTTCTATTCTTGTCTTTGACATACGAACGAATATTAAATCCTAAATCGAAAATCCCAATAATTAAGGTAATCGCTTGTAAGGGAATTGCAAGTATGATTGCGACAATAAGAGTCCATTTCGGCCAACCTTTTTCAAGAATGAAAAATTGAACGAAGGAAATACCTTGTAAGACTAGCAAAACACGTAGTATTAAGGCTGCATTTGCAAATACCATAAAGGCAAACGTTCCTTGTTCTAATTCCACAAATAAAGTAACGACCAACACAACAATGTAATACCACAAAACTGATTTTGGAAATCTTAGTTGTGAAAATGGGGGAAACTTTGGTACATCTAATCCTAGTCTTTTCAAAATTGGTAATAGGATGTTGACGAGTATAAAGACGAATCCGAACAGCGAAATGATAAATAGGGATGGCATGACCGTTTCAAACATATATAAGGTATCTGCTACTGTTTGATCATAGTCTTTTGGCAATGCATTAAAACGTTCTAAAAACACACCCATTTGATCATATTGATCTGTCGCAATGGTCAAAAGTTCCTTCACTGGATTAATTCCAATCGTCAGCACAACAATTACATATTGCATTACAATGTTTACAAGCAATACACCGGCTGTCGAAAGTAACATAAATAACTTGCTTTTCTTCGTCCGAATTGCGTCACCGATTGTAAAGCCCATTAGTGCATGGATCATGGCAAAAGGAATGGCAAGTAATCCTCCAATAAAAAGTGACATGATGATACTAACTACTGTAACGAGAATTGACGCTTTCCTATTAAACTTTGCACTATACCAAGCAATAGGTACGGCGATAAAAAGTGAGGTTATCAAGTTTAGAATAGGCACATAAAAAGAAACAGCTAACAATATAGAAAACAGTGCGATCATCATTGCACCGAACGTTAATTGTTTGGTTTGTTCATTCGGCATTCAAAATCCTTCCTAACTTAAAAAACATTTAATCTGGCATAAGTCGACGGCATTGTAATTATTATAAGCGAAAATTAACATCAACTCTTAGCTCGATTAGGAAAGACTATAATTTTGGGTATACATCTTCCACAGAAATCGTAACTTTATCTTCTATTGTAACATGTAGAACAAGATGGAACAAAAGTTCAAAATAAGTTAGATTTAGACATCAAAAAAAGACCGGTTTCCCGGTCTTTAAATTGTTCATGTTCATTTCTTATCTCTCTTCTGTAGAGAAAGGAAGTAATGCCATGATACGTGATAATTTGATTGCTGAAGTTAATTTACGTTGATATTTTGCGCTTGTTCCAGTAACTCGACGTGGAAGAATTTTTCCTCGTTCTGATACGAATTTTTTAAGCAAATCAACATCTTTATAATCAATATGCGTAATATTGTTAGAGTTAAAATAACAAACCTTTTTACGTCTTTTGCCTCCGCGACGTGGTGCCATATCGTTTCGCCTCCTTAGTGTTTGGTTTTATTTGGGTGTGTATTTAAAGTCATTCTGCTTTACGCTTTTCTACTTAGAATGGTAAATCGTCGTCTGAAACTTCGATTGGGCCACTCCCACTAGCGAATGGGTCTTCATCTACACGTGTATAGTTTTGCTGATTTGGTGATTGATTCTGTTGATTAGATGGATATTGATTGTTTTGGTTTGAACCGCCACTACCATAAGGTTGCCCTTGTGGTTTTTCACGATCTCCACCAGAACTATTACGTGGTTCAAGGAATTGAACACTATCGGCTACAACTTCAGTCGTGTAAACACGCTTTCCATCTTGCCCTTCATAGCTCCCAGTTTGAATGCGCCCTTCAACACCTGTCAAACTACCTTTTTTCAAGAAGTTTGCTGTGTTTTCAGCTGGCTTTCTCCAAACAGTACAGTTAATAAAATCCGCTTCCTTCTCACCTTGCTGGTTAGAAAATGAACGATTTACAGCTAGTGTAAAACGCGCAACCGCTACTCCACTTGGCGTATAGCGAAGCTCCGGATCTTTTGTCAGTCTTCCGACTAATACGACTCGGTTAATCATCAGAATACAACCTCCTTCGTCTGCAAGTTGTTTCGAGTATACTCGACGTTATAATTATTATTTTCTTTCTGCGTTGACAGCTACGAAACGAATAATATCTTCGTTAATTCTAGCAAGACGGATATACTCATCGATTGCTCTTGAATCAGCGTTTGCTTTCACGATTTGGTAGAAACCTTCGCGGAAGTCATTGATTTCATAAGCTAAGCGGCGTTTTCCCCACTCTTTTGATTCAGTGATTTCTGCACCATTCGTAGTCAAGATTTCGTCGAAACGAGCTACTAAAGCTTTTTTCGCATCATCTTCAATTGTTGGACGAATAATGTACATTAATTCATATTTTTTCATCTTTTGCACCTCCTTATGGACTTGGGCCTGACTGATTACAGTAGGCAAGGAGCAAGTAATCTTCATTACTCACATCAGCTAATTGTATCACAAAACCATTATTATTGCAACCATCTATTAAATGTATGTACTAGGGTTTTTAGCTATACTATCTATTAAGAGGTGAATAACATGAAGGAATGGAATCATCCGACTAAAATCATAGAGTTAGACATTCAACAAATTGGTAAGACAAGCTTAATTTTGACCATTATCTTAAGCGTACTGTTGGTGTTTCTAAATAGCGTTGTACATCAAGATTTCTCATATAATGTTTCATGGTTTGGTTTATTGCTATTCTTGGTTGGATACATCTTATTAATTGTCTTACATGAAGTAACTCACTTAATAGGGTTCGGAGTGTTTGGCAAAGTTCCATTTCGTTCTCTTGACTACGGGTTTAATTTAAAACTCGGAGTGGCTTACGCTACAACAAATGAAGCTGTTCGAACCAAAGCAATGAGAAAAGTTCTGATTCTTCCTTTTTGGGCAACTGGCGTTTTTCCCGCCGTCATTGCTATAGCTATTAATAGCCCACTTCTAGCATTACTAGCCGCTTGGTTAATAGCTGGGGCTGCTGGAGATTTCGCCATGATAAAAGAACTTCGCTCAGTTGATGATGATGCTTGGATAAAAGATGATCCAGAACTACCAAAACTATATGTTTTTGAAGAGAAATAAAGCTACTTCCCATCACGTTGGGAGTAGCCTTTATTTATTTCTATATATCAATCGACTTCACCGATTCATAACATACCCTATAGACAGCCACTTCAATTAAACCATTAATCATTTGTTAATCTAGGAATTCTTTCAAATAAAAAAGTGGATTAGCCAATGTATCGACTAATCCACTTGTGTTTTCTATACGTTAAAACGGAACAACATTACGTCTCCGTCTTGAACGATATATTCTTTACCTTCTAATCGTACTTTACCAGCCTCTTTTGCCGCAGCCATTGAACCGGTTGCCACTAAGTCATCATACGATACAGTCTCGGCACGAATAAAGCCACGTTCGAAATCTGTATGGATGACACCTGCACATTGAGGAGCCTTCATGCCTTTACGGAATGTCCAAGCACGTACTTCTTGGACACCTGCTGTAAAGTAAGTTGCAAATCCTAGTAATTTATATGATGCTTTTACTAATTGATCTAAGCCCGCTTCTTTAATGCCTAACTCTTCAATGAACATTGCTTTCTCTTCATCATCAAGTTCAGCCATTTCTTCTTCTATCTTCGCACAGATTACAATCACTTGTGCATTGTCTATCTTAGCAAACTCACGTACTTTTTGAACATATTCATTTTCATCAGCATTTGCAATTTCATCTTCTGCAACGTTTGCTACATATAGCATTGGTTTAGTTGTTAATAAATTTAGACCTTTAACTACTCGCAATTCTTCTTCTGTAAACTCAACAGAACGACCAGGTTTTTCTTGTTCAAATGCTTCAAGAAGTTTTACTAATACCGGTTCTTCGGCCATTGCTTCTTTGTCTTTTTGTTTCACCATTTTACCCACACGGAGTAAACGTTTTTCAACACTCTCTAAGTCAGCCAAAATTAATTCCAAATTAATTACTTCAATATCAGAGATTGGATCTACTTTTCCTGTAACATGCGTTACATTTTCATCAACAAAACAACGTACTACTTGGCAAATTGCGTCTACTTCACGAATATGTGCCAAAAACTTATTTCCAAGTCCTTCGCCTTTACTAGCACCCTTCACAATTCCAGCAATATCCGTAAACTCAAAAGCTGTAGGTACAGTTTTCTTTGGAACAACAAGTTCTGTTAATTTATTAAGACGCTCATCTGGAACTTCTACAATTCCTACGTTTGGATCAATCGTACAGAATGGGTAGTTTGCAGCCTCTGCTCCTGCTTTTGTAATTGCATTAAATAAAGTGGATTTACCCACGTTTGGTAACCCTACAATTCCTGCTGTTAATGCCATATCGTTTCCCAACCTTCCATAAATACTAGTTATTCTATATATAAACACTAGCTTTTCACTTTTCTTACTGTTCAATACCGAAAGTAAGACCGCTCTAAGTAAAAACAACTTCGCTTTCGGTCTTGCTTGTCCAGCTCCGATTTTCGTACAACCTATTTATTATAGATTCTTGTCGCAGTGTTGTCTATTCTTCTGAAGTAAGTTCTGCTTTCTTCAACACTTTTTTCATTTTCTTTTCAAATTCTCTACGTGGGATCATTACACTATGCTGACACCCTTCACACTTAATCCGTACATCAGCACCCATTCGAATGATCTTCCACTCATTCGTCCCACAAGGATGTTGTTTTTTCATTTCAACCACATCACCAAGCTCAAAAGTTTGTCCATTCATTAGATTTCCCCCTTAGCTTCGTGCTTCACAGGATCACCAGTACCCGAATCGACGGATCCTGTTTGCTTCTGATACATCACCATTTTCGGATACGGAATTTCGATACCATTTTGGTCCATGAATAGTTTCAAATCTCTTCTAATGATTCGTGCGACGGCGAAATGTTGCATTGGTTTTGTTTCAGCCATAATCCGCAACACTACTTCAGATGCCGCTAAATTTTGAACGCCTAATAACTCCGGGGTTTTAACTAACTGTTCATATTTATCTGGAAGTTCAGATAAAAATTGATTAATAAGTTCTTCTGCTTTAGGAATATCTACCTCATAAGCAACACTTACATCAACAATCGCAACGGAATTATTGAGGGAGTAGTTAACGACTTCAATTATCGTTCCATTCGGAAAAATGTGGATTTCTCCATTTAATCCTTGGAGCTTAGTCGTGCGTAAACCAATTTCTTGAACGACACCTTCAGATACTCCAATTCTGACATAATCGCCTACAGAAAATTGATCCTCAAAAATAATAAAGAATCCAGTTAGGACATCACGTACTAAGTTTTGAGCCCCAAAACCGATGGCTAAACCAAGAACCCCTGCCCCAGCTAATAATCCAGCCACTTCAATTTTTAATAGAGATAGTACAGCTAAAATCGCTGCGAAATAGACTACATACGCTAGGACGTTTTCGAGCAATTTGAGCAATGTGTTTTGCCTACGTTCTGAGTATCGTAAGGGTGCTTTCATACGTACTTCAAAACCTTTACGAATCAAAAGTTTGCAAACCTTTACAACAATCCCTGAAACAAAAATAATTGCGATTACTTTTAATATCACAATACCTGTATTAATCCATAATTCTTCATCTAACAGGAGAGTTTTAACATATTCCGTCATCGATTCAATAGTCACTTAATCTACCACCTTTTTGAATAAATCCCGTTTCTAAAACGTATACTACGAAAAAAGAAAGTGAGATTATTACATGTTTGTACATTCGACTCGTTTACAATCAGAAGACTTTTCCTATCAGGATTTAGGCGTTACCTGGCGCTTGAGCTCCCTTTTTGTACAACTTATTCCGTTTGAAAAGACGCATCTCACTTTTTGTTGCATTGGAACGGATAGATCCACAGGGGACGCTTTAGGCCCGCTGATCGGCACTTGGCTTAGAGAACACCCTGAATTCCCTTATGAAGTTATCGGTACATTACAACAACCTCTACACGCTTTGAACTTACATCAAACTATAGAGTCACTTCAAGCGAGAACATTAAAACCTTATGTAGTTGCAATAGATGCTTGCTTAGGAAGAGTTGAGAAAATTGGTCATATTGTTATTGAAAAAGGTCCTCTTTTTCCAGGCAAAGCGGTTAAAAAAGAATTGCCACCTGTTGGCGATCTTTCAATTAAAGGCATTGTAAATGTTGGTGGTTTTCAAGAATATAGCGTTTTACAAAACACCCGACTACAATTGCCATATGATATGGGGAAAGTTCTATCTCGCGCACTTTTACTAGCTTGGCAACGACACCAACTGAAATTGATAAACAATCGTCACGACGATAGCTACAACCATAATGCCTGGCAATAAGTTAGCTACTCTTATTTTAGTCAAACCAATCATATTTAAACCAATGGCAACAATCATTATCCCACCAGTTGCTGTCATTTCTTGAATAAATAATGCAAGTGCTTGTTCAGGAATGAATCGACTAATTTGAGTAGCAAAAAGGGCAATTGTCCCTTGATACAAAACGACTGGAACTGCAGACAAAAGAACACCAATACCAAGCGTTGTCGCTAAAATAATTGATGTGAATCCATCGATTAATCCTTTTACAATTAATAAATCATGGTCATTACGTAACCCACTATCGAGTGATCCAATAACAGCCATGGACCCAATGACAAAAATTAATGTAGCAGATACGAACCCCTGTGCAATACTAATGTTTTCACCTTTTTTATTCTTTCCAACTTTTGATTCTAACCAGTGACCAAATCTATTAAGTTTGCCATCTAAATCAATCCACTCACCAATCACTGCGCCAAACACTAAACTGATAATGACGATTAAAAAATAACCACTTTCAAATCCCATTTGAAGCCCAATGACAGTTACAGCAAGTCCAATAGCATACATCACCGTTTGCTTCATATTTTCAGGAATATTTTTTAACAATCTTCCTATGATTGTCCCAACAATTATGAGAAGCGCATTAATCAATGTTCCCAATAACACCATAAGTGATTCCTCATTTCATCCAAAATAGAATTTATCCCCTCAAAGATTAATCCTTTAAGGGGATAAATAATTTAATCTTCTAATAATTCTAAAATTCGTTCTAAATCCTCTTCAGAAAAAAACTCAATCTCTATTTTCCCTTTATTCTTTGATTTCTTAATGGATACAGTCGTTCCAAAATATTCGCGTAGTTGAGATTCTTTTTCTTCTATAAAAATATCTTTGTTCGGCAATTTAGATGTTTCACGTGAAACATCTAAATTCAATCGCTGAACGAGAGACTCAAGTTGACGAACATTTAAGTTCTCTTTCATTACTTTTTCAGAAATAGAAGGAATCAGTTTCTTACGCTTTAATCCAAGCAATGCACGACCGTGTCCCATTGAAATTTTATTTGAAGAAATCTGCTCTCTAACCTCTTCTGGTAAAGATAATAAACGAATATGATTGGAGATGTGAGGACGACTTTTCCCTAAACGAAACGCCAGTTGTTCTTGTGTGAAATTTAGTTTTTCTATAAGATTCTGATATGCATCCGCTTCTTCAATTGGTGTTAAATCTTCCCGTTGCAGATTTTCTAGTATAGCAATTTCCATCATTTGTTGATCGGAAAATCCTCGAATAACAGCAGGTATTTCACTTAATCCTGCCAACTTAGAAGCTCTAAAACGACGTTCACCTACAACGATTTCATATAATTTCCCTTTTTTTCTTACTATGATTGGTTGAAGGACACCATGTTCTTTAATAGATTGAGATAGTTCTGCAAGAGCAGCTTCATCGAAAATTTTCCGAGGTTGAAAAGGGTTTACTTTAATTTCTTTTACAGAAATTTTTTCAACAGTTTCCATTTGATTAATTGATTCCCCAGGAAATAATGCGTTAATCCCTTTCCCCAAACCTTTAGACATTACGTATCACTTCCCTCGCCAAATCTAGATATACTTCTGCACCTCGAGATTTTGGATCGTAAATAATAATTGGTTCTCCATGACTTGGTGCCTCGCTTAATCTTACATTGCGAGGAATAATTGCTTTATACACTTTATCCTGGAAGTATTTTTTTACTTCTTGAATTACTTGAACACCTAAGTTTGTTCGAGCATCAAACATTGTTAATAACACTCCATCAATTTGAAGTTGGTTATTTAAGTGTTTTTGGACTAAACGAATTGTACTTAATAATTGGCTTAACCCTTCTAATGCGTAATACTCACATTGAACAGGAATTATTATGGCATCAGAAGCAGTTAATGCATTGATTGTTAACAAACCAAGTGATGGAGGACAATCAATAATAATATAATCATATTCTTCTTTCACTTCTTGAAGGGCACGTTTTAATCGAACTTCTCGTGAAATGGTTGTAACCAGTTCAATTTCAGCACCCGCTAAAGAAATAGTAGCAGGAACTAAATATAAATTTTCAACTTTAGTTTCTAAAATAACTTTTTTTATATCTATATCATCTATTAATACGTCATAAATACATTGGTGTACATCACCTTTATTTACGCCAGCACCACTTGTTGCATTACCTTGGGGATCTATATCCATAAGCAATACTTTCTTGCCTAAATACGCAAGGCATGCGCTTAAACTTACAGATGTTGTCGTTTTACCTACGCCGCCTTTTTGGTTGGCGATCGCAATGATTCTCCCCAAGCTTGCACCTACTCTCATCTAATCAAATCTAGTTTAGAAGGCCTGTTCGAACCTTCTTTTCACAATATGATATAAAAACGGTTTATCTTCTCAAATGTAACAACAATTAGTCAGTTTCGAGTAGAATTTTTCGCTTATCTTTCATTCTAACAAATTTTCAAATAAAAAAGCATTATATTCTGATTACATAATAAAAAACTCTTGCTATTTTCACAGCAAGAGTTAAATATCATGATTTCTTTTTAGGAATTTTCAGAGTAATTTGATAGTAATCTTCTAATTCCTCTTCTTCAGTTTCCATCTTAATCCCCGTTTTTGCTACCATTGCAAATGACTGTCTAAGTGTATTTAGTGCAATTCTCACATCAAGACTAACCGTTTTTCTCTTTGGTTTTTCTTTTTTGGCTTCAGCTTCAGGTGGATTTAAAAATTCATCGACTTTCTTTTCAAGCTGCTTAACATTGTAATGTTGCGCTATAGTTTCATTAAATAGGGCGATTTGTTTTTCTTCATCTTTAATAGGCATCAACGCTCGGGCATGTCGTTCAGAGATTTCACGTTTTAAAATACCATTTTGAATTGTTTGTGGTAGTTTTAGAAGCCTTATTTTATTGGCAACGGTTGATTGTCCCTTTCCTAAACGTTGCGCTAATGCTTCTTGCGTAAGTTCATGTAGTTCTAATAATTTTTGATAAGCTAATGCCTCTTCAATTGCCGTTAACTCTTCACGTTGTAAATTTTCAATTAAAGCAACTGATGCTGTTTCTTTATCACTTAAATTACGAACAATAGCCGGAACTAGTTCCCATTCAAGTTTTGTCATTGCACGGAAACGACGTTCTCCCGCAATAATTTCATAAAGATCATCTTCAATTTTACGTACGACAATTGGTTGAATGACACCATGAGTATGAATTGTACGGGCTAATTCATCAAGTTTAGACTCATCAAAAACAGTCCGAGGTTGAAAACGATTCGGAACAATTGACTTTAAAGGAATTTGTAACACTTCTTCATATTGATCGGCTGTTTGCTTTGTAGCAGCTGTCTCTTTTTCGCTGCTTCCAAAAAAACGAGAAAAAGGACTTTTCATCCCCTAGGCACCACCTTTAATAACTCACTACTTGTACTTATTCGATACAAATGTTTTCAAACCTTTATTCATGTTTCACGTGAAACACAATATTTACAATGGAGTTTTATTTGGAACTCCAGGTTTTCTTGGATATTTTTTAGGGGTGCTTTTCACTTTATTAAAAACAAATAATGATCTTTCACTATTTTCAATAGGAAGTGTGAAAGAATATTCTTGAGTTTTTTCTGCACCCAAGATAGTTATCGCTTTTTGTGCATCGCTAAGTTCATCTTGTGCCGCTGCAGCTTTCATTGCTACAAAAAGACCACCTTTTTTTACTAATGGAATACATAGCTCCGATAGTACAGTTAGCCTTGCCACTGCGCGCGCCGTCACAATATCATATTGTTCCCGATAAATCGGATTTTGACCAAATTCTTCTGCTCTAGCATGAACAAACTGAACATTTGAAAGTCCCAATTGTTCACTTAAATGTGTCAGAAATTGAATTCTTTTATTTAATGAATCTACAATTGTAACATGCAGTTCTGGGAAACAAATTTTCAATGGAATACTTGGGAATCCTGCTCCTGCCCCTACATCACAAATTGATTGACCTTTTGAAAAATCAACATAAAAAGCAATGCTTATCGAATCATAAAAATGTTTTAAGTAAACAGATGGCTGATCCGTTATTGCTGTTAAGTTCATTTTTTCATTCCACTCAACAAGTAGTTCAAAATATTTATTAAATTGTTGAAGTTGTTGACTATTTAAATTAATTCCTTTTTCTTTAAGTGCTTCAACAAATTGTTCTTGGTTCATATTGGACCCCTTCCCTATGAAGAGTGCCTATATGCTCAAATTAGCTTATAACCACTTTTATAGTCATCCGGATATTTTCGCTATTCTACCTTGTTCAATATACACCAGTAAGATGGAAATGTCTGCAGGGTTTACACCAGAAATTCTGGATGCTTGTGCAATTGACAAAGGTCTAACTTCTTTCAATCTTTGCTTGGCTTCAGTCGCAATACCAGAAATAGCAGCGTAGTTAATTTGATCAGGAATTTTTTTATCTTCCATTTTCTTTAATTTTTCTACTTGTTGTAGTGCTTTTACAATGTAGCCTTCATATTTAATTTGTATCTCTATTTGCTCTTTCATCTCATCTGTTAATTCGATTGGTGAAGGTGACAACTTCGCAATATCATCATACGTCATTTCAGGACGTTTTAGTAAATCTTGTCCTTTAATGCCATCTTTTAGTTCAGTTCCACCTTTTAAAAGAATAGTATTTTGCGTTTCTTCGTTTGGTTTTATGATAGTTTTACGTAATCGAGCGATTTCTTCCTCGATTAAATTCTTTTTCGCAATAAAACGCTCGTAACGCTCTTGTGAAATTAGTCCTGCTTTAAAGCCGATTTCAGTAAGTCTCAAGTCGGCATTATCATGTCTTAGCAACAGACGATATTCTGCTCGTGATGTAAGCAAACGATATGGTTCATTCGTACCTTTAGTAACTAAGTCATCAATTAACACACCTATATATGCATCTGAACGGCTTAAAATAATTTCTTTTTTATTTAAAGCACGAGCAGCGGCATTCATACCCGCCATTAACCCTTGCCCAGCTGCTTCTTCATAACCAGATGTACCGTTAATTTGACCAGCTGTATATAAATTATGAATTTTTTTCGTTTCTAGTGTTGGCCATAATTGAGTTGGAACCATGGCATCATACTCAATCGCATATCCAGCTCGCATCATTTCTGCTTTTTCTAAGCCTGGAATACTTTCAAGCAACTTGCGTTGAACATGTTCAGGTAAGCTTGTTGAAAGTCCTTGAACATAGACTTCGCGTGTATTGCGGCCTTCTGGCTCTAAGAAAATTTGATGACGAGGTTTGTCATTAAAACGTACTACTTTGTCTTCAATAGATGGACAGTAACGTGGACCAGTTCCTTTAATCATTCCTGAATACATTGGTGATAAATGTAAGTTTTCATCAATCACTTGATGTGTACGTTCATTGGTATATGTTAACCAACATGGTAATTGATCCGTAATAAATTCAGATGTTTCATAACTAAAAGCTCGAGGAACGTCGTCTCCTGGCTGAATTTCTGTTTTGCTGTAATCAATTGTTTTACTATTTACGCGTGGAGGCGTTCCAGTTTTAAATCGAACTAAATCAAAACCTAAATCCCGAAGATTGTCTGCTAATTTTAACGAAGGTTGTTGGTTATTAGGACCACTTGAATATTTCAAGTTTCCAATAATAATTTCACCTCTTAAAAATGTTCCTGTCGTTACAATAACCGTAGTTGCTCGGTAAATAGCACCAACTTGCGTAATAACGCCTTTAATTTCGTTGTCTTCAACAATTAAATGTTCAACCATAGCTTGATGAATAGACAAATTATCTTGTTCTTCCATTAATCGTTTCATTTCTGCTTGGTATAACACTTTATCAGCCTGTGCGCGTAAGGCACGCACTGCGGGGCCTTTACCTGTATTTAACATTCTCATTTGAATGTGAGTTTTGTCGATTACTCTTCCCATAACGCCACCCAAAGCATCAATTTCACGGACAACAATTCCTTTGGCTGGACCTCCGATAGACGGATTACACGGCATAAAGGCAATCATGTCTAAATTGATTGTTAGAACAAGTGTTTTTGCACCCATACCAGCCGCGGCTAAAGCTGCTTCAGCTCCGGCATGTCCTGCTCCGATAACAATCACATCGAACGAGCCTGCTTCAAAATTTTCCATGTTCGATCATTCCTTTCTTCTTAAATTGTCTACCTATAAGCGCACCAGAGTCGATATATTTCATAGTGGTCGCTTTCTGCTTGTGCCCACAAGAACGGCAACTTAGTCTACGTCGCTGTGCTTACTTTCCTAAACAAAATTGTGAGAACAGCTGATCAAGTAAACTTTCTTCGACTGTATCCCCTGTTATTTCACCTAGTATTTCCCATGTTCTTGTGACATCAATTTGAATCATATCGATTGGTACAGCTCCATGTGCTGCATCTATAGCATCTTCAATAGTTTGTTTTGCTTGGTGTAACAACGCAATGTGTCGAGCATTAGAAACATATGTCAAATCAGCACTTTCAAGTGAACCTTCAAAAAATAATGAAGCAATTGCTTCTTCTAATTGGTCCACACCTTCTTCTTTTAATAAGGAGATGGTAATAATTTTTCGGGTACCAGCTAATTCTTCAACGCGTTGACTATCAATTTTCTTGGGTAAATCGGTTTTATTAATAACGACAATAAAATCCATACCATCAATTGCTTCAAATAAACGTTCATCCTCAGATGTTAGCTCGTCCGAATGGTTTAGTACTAACAAGATCAAATCGGCTTGTTTAAGCACTTGTCTTGAGCGTTCTACACCAATTCGTTCAACGATGTCCTCTGTTTCACGAATACCTGCTGTGTCTACCAATTTTAGTGGAACACCTCGGACATTCACATATTCTTCAATAATATCTCGTGTCGTCCCAGCTACTTCGGTTACGATTGCTTTATTTTCTTGTACCAAACTATTTAATAATGATGACTTTCCTACATTTGGTCGACCTATAATAACCGTAGCTAAGCCTTCTCTTAAAATTTTCCCCTGAGATGATGTTTGCAATAATCCTTCAATCTCGTGTTTAACCCAAGTTGATTTCTCAATAATCATTGGTAGCGTCATTTCTTCTACATCATCGTATTCTGGATAATCTATGTTGACTTCAACTTGCGCTAATATTTCTAACAATGCTTGTCGCAAGCTGGCAATTAATCGTGATAATTTTCCGTCCATTTGTCCTAGCGCCACATTCATCGCTCGATCTGTTTTTGCACGAATTAGATCCATAACAGCTTCTGCTTGAGATAAGTCAATTCGGCCATTTAAAAAAGCACGTTTAGTAAACTCCCCAGGCTCTGCTAGCCTAGCTCCGTGTCTCAGTACAAGTTGTAGTACATGATTGACACTCACGATACCGCCATGACAATTTATCTCAACGACGTCTTCTCTAGTAAAAGTTTTCGGACCTTTCATTAGAGACAACATGACCTCTTCTACAACATCACCTGTTTTAGGTTCTATTAGATGTCCATAATGTATGGTGTGAGACAATTGTTCATTTATTTTTTTTTCTCCTGGCGAACGAAAAATTTGATCAGCTATTGAGACTGCTTGGGATCCACTTAAACGTACAATTGCAATTGCTCCTTCACCCATAGGTGTGGATATCGCAGCAATAGTATCGAATTCCATGATCGTCCACCTCCTATCTATTTTATCCACATGTGGATAACTAATTACAGTTATGATTCTCTAACGTATAACAATAGCATAAAATCACTAAAATCAAAAGTACTAGACGTCATTTATAACCATAAAAAAACAGACCTTTCGTCATATGACGTGAAGGTCCGCTTATCATTACTTTAAAGGTTCAATAACTAGATAACGATTTGGGTCTGTCCCAACTGATACCGTTTCAATATTTAAACGGTGTGATAGGGCATTGTGTATAACTTTTCGTTCATATGAAGGCATTGGTTCAAACTCAACTTTATTACCTGTTCGAATGGCTTTATCCGCCATACGATCTGCTAATTGTTCCAATGATTCTTGACGACGCTCGCGGTAGTTTTCTACATCGAGTTTAATCATTAAAAATTGGTTAGCATATTTATTCGCAACTAGTTGAGACAATTGTTGTAATGCATTTAATGTTTGACCGCGTTTTCCAATTAATAAAGCAGCTTTTTTACTTTCCAAACGAAGTGTTACGTATTTACCATGTTGCTCCGTAAGAATTAATAAATCGTCTATTTTCATTTCTTTCGCGATAAGTTGTATATACGTTTTTGTTTCATCTACAGCCATACCTTGGTTAGACTGGATGCTTTTTAAAACGATTTTTTCTTGAATTGGGGCTATTTCTTCTACAAATGGTTCTTTCACAGGTTCAGCCAAGACGACTTCATCCACTTGGACAGTGGATTGTACTTCATTTACCAAAACTTGCACTTCTGCAGGTTTCGAACCAAATCCTAAAAACCCTTTTTTACCTTCTGATAATACATTTATGGTGACTTGATCTCTAGTTGTCCCGAGCTTAGTTAATGCTGCAGATATCGCTTTTTCAGTTGTCGTACCCGTTTGCGTAATCTGATTCACTTTTTAGCCCCTCCAACTTTAGCAGGTTCAAGCACAGATTTTTTTTCCCATGGTTTATAAATGACCATATTTTGCATGAAAGAAATGATATTTCCGATTACCCAATAAAGTGTTAGCGCTGATGGTAGGAAAATACCGAATCCAACAATCATAAATGGCATGAAATACATCATCAATTTCATTTGAGGGTTATCCATTGCTGGACCAGTACGTAGTACTAAGAACTGCATGATTCCTGCTAAAACCGCAAGAATAATACTTGGTTCTGCAAGTGGGAACCATAACATACTACCTAAGTTAATTTCTGGCGTTGAATTCATCCGACTAATCGCATGATAAAAACCAATTAAGATTGGCATTTGAATCACTACCGGTAAACAACCAGCAGCTGGATTCACACCTTTATCTTTAAACATTGCCATCATTTCTTGTTGATACTTCTGCTGTGTAGCGCCATCTTTAGAACTATATTTCAACTTGAGTTTAGCAAGTTCGGGTTGAACTTCTTGCATTTTTTTTGCACTCTTAGTTTGCTTAATCATTAAAGGAAGAATTGCTAAACGGATAATTATCGTCACTAGAACAATTCCTAAACCGTAAGTGCCGAGTAAATCCTTAAACATTGTAATAAAGGCAACAAGAGGCCAAACAATAAATTCATTCCAAAATCCTTCACTGTCCTCATATATTGGCTGATTAAATTCTGTACATCCACTAAGTAATAGAGTGACAGAAATAAGCATGAGGATAATAAATAAGCGTTTGTTCACCCTTCTTCCCCCTAAATAAACATTCCATTACTTCTATATAAAGTCCTAAAACTTCATGGTTCTACCTTAATTAATCTTTTTAATTACTTTAGCGACTTTTAACACATGCTGCAAACTTTTCTTAGATTCGTGAAAATCTAAGCTGGCCGCCTGATTTCTGGCGATAATGACATAATCCATATTTTGATTAATTTCATCCTTCAGTTCCAAGAAAGATTGTCTTATATAACGTTTAATTCGGTTTCGGACGACTGCATTTCCGACTTTTTTACTCACCGATAAGCCGATACGAAACTCCTGTTGTCCCTCTTTTGGTAAAAGGTATACGACAAACTGGCGATTCGCAAAGGATTTACCGCGTTTAAATATTTTTTGAAACTCTCCATTTTTCTTTACACGTTGACGTTTATTCACGGTTCACCTACTCTACCTTCACGCATTCTTTAAAGACAGATTATACATCTTACTAAGCTTTTGCCTTCGTCGATGTTAAATGTTGTTTTCGTACAACGATTTTTTCTTATTGAAATGACTCACTTCATATAAGTAAAGAAAAAAAGACCACTGATGCGATCAGTGGACTTAAGCTGATAATACTTTTCTTCCTTTAGCACGACGTGCTGCTAATACGCGACGGCCGTTCTTAGAACTCATACGAGCACGGAATCCGTGAACTTTACTGTGTTTACGTTTATTTGGTTGGTATGTGCGTTTCATCTATGTGACACCTCCTGAAAAATTGAAAGTCGTTTTATGTTAGACAGTCATGGATATTATATATAGTTTGACCCCTAAATGTCAAGAGCATTTCAAAATATGATGTTGTTCAAGTGGTTTCTCTTTGGTTTATAGTTGTCCACATATATGATATTTTTACACATAGCCTTGTGGATAACCATTTCCGAGTATTTTTTCTATCCACAACCCTTATCTACAGGTTTTTCACAAATTAACTGGTTGTGGACAACTTGGTTGTGCATGAATATTCATTTTGTGGATAACCATCATGACCGCTTGTAATTTCTCGTTATTTTTGATACGATGTTTGTGTTTTACTCTTCAAAACCGAAAATGAGGATCTATTGTTATCCACAACTGTTGATAATATGTGGATAGCTTATCCCAAGGGTCTTATTAACCTTTATCCACAACTTGTGGTTTTGTGCATGACTATACATATGATATGTAAGATAGTCGATAAATTATTTTTGAAACGGAGGTACTTTTTTGGAACATTTAGAAGAACTATGGTCAAGAGTTCTTGCTCAAGTGGAGCGAAAAATCTCTAAACCTAGCTTTGAAACGTGGCTCAAATCCACAAAAATGCTGACGTATAAAGGAGATGCTGTGACGATTGCTGCTCCAAACTCATTTGCACGAGATTGGCTTGATACGCACTATGTCCATTTAATCGCTGGTATATTAACCGAATTAACTGGGGAAGGCTTGTCCATTAAATTTGTTGTACCAAAAGAACAAAATATGGAGGATTTCACACTTCCTAAACCAGCTCTTCGAATAAAAGACGATGAACAACCAGAGATTTCTCCTGGCATGTTAAATTCAAAATATACATTTGACACATTTGTTATTGGATCGGGCAACCGTTTTGCTCACGCAGCTTCACTTGCTGTAGCTGAAGCACCGGCAAAAGCCTATAATCCTCTGTTTATCTATGGGGGAGTAGGTTTAGGTAAAACCCATTTAATGCATGCAATTGGTCATTACGTTAAAGAACACAACCCAAATGCTAAAGTAGTTTATTTATCTTCTGAAAAATTTACGAATGAATTCATTAATTCAATTCGAGATAATAAAACGGTTAATTTCCGTAATAAATACCGTAGTGTAGATGTTCTACTAATAGATGATATTCAGTTTTTAGCTGGTAAAGAACAGACACAAGAAGAATTTTTCCATACATTTAATACATTGCATGAGGAATCTAAACAAATTGTTATCTCCAGTGACAGACCGCCAAAAGAAATTCCTACTTTAGAAGATCGTTTACGTTCTCGTTTTGAATGGGGCTTAATAACAGACATTACTCCTCCAGACTTAGAGACTCGTATTGCCATATTACAAAAAAAAGCTAAAGCAGATGGCTTGGACATTCCAAATGAAGTCATGATGTACATCGCCAATCAAATAGATTCAAATATACGTGAGCTAGAAGGAGCTTTAATCCGCGTCGTTGCTTATTCTTCTCTAGTTAATAAAGATATGAATTCTGATCTGGCTGCTGAAGCTTTGAAAGATATTATGCCGAATGCAAAGCCTCGTAAGATTACGATTTTGGATATTCAAAAAACAGTAGGCGAGCATTACCAAATGCGATTAGAAGATTTTAAAGCGAAAAAACGCACTAAATCAATTGCATTTCCAAGACAAATCGCTATGTATTTATCTCGTGAGTTAACTAATTTCTCATTACCTAAGATTGGTGAGGAATTTGGAGGCCGGGATCACACGACAGTTATTCATGCACACGAAAAAATTTCAACTCTATTAAAAGAGGATCAAGCACTTCAACAAGACCTAAAACAAATTAAGAGTCTATTAGGTAAGTCTTAGGGCTGTGGATAACTACAAATTTAGCAACCTAGTTTTTACACAGGTTATCAACATGTGGATAGATTGATATAATTAAATAAAATGGACTTATCAACAAATCCACAGGCCCTAGTACTACTTCTATTAATCTTTTAAACATTAATAAATATATAAGCGAGGTATAAGAGATGAAGTTTGAAATCATGCGTGATCGGTTATTAGATGGATTAAATGATGTAATGAAAGCAGTTAGTTCAAAAACGACAATTCCTATATTGACAGGAATTAAATTAGAAATTACAGAAGAAGGATTACATTTAACAGGTAGTGATTCTGATATAACGATTCAATCATTTATTAAAGCAGAAGAAAATGGAGAACAAATTATTCGAGTGATCGAAGAAGGTTCGATTGTCGTGCAAGCTCGCATGTTTAATGAAATTGTACGTAAGTTACCAACGAATGATGTCGAAATTGAAGTAAATGACAATTATCAAACACATATTCGTTCTGGTAAGTCTGGTTTTCATTTAATTGGATTAGATGCATCTGAATATCCATTACTTCCTGAGATTCAAGATGATCGTCAGTTTGTTATTCCTGCTGATTTATTAAAATCCATTGTTCGCGAAACAGTATTTGCTGTATCAACTTCTGAAAGTCGTCCAGTATTAACAGGTGTTCACTGGAAAGTAAGTGATGGGGAGTTAATTTGTGTAGCAACAGATAGTCATCGTTTAGCTCGTCGTAAAACGGTATTAGAACAACTGCCTGAAGGAGAATACAGTGTTGTCATTCCTGGAAAAAGCTTAAATGAATTGAGTAAAATTATTGGTGATTCGTCAGAGCCTGTTCATATTGTTATGACGCAGCAACAAGTTTTATTCAAAACAGGGAATGTATTATTTTATTCACGTTTGTTAGAAGGCAACTATCCAGATACATCCCGCCTCATTCCAAATGAATACAAGACAACGGTAACTTTAAACGGTAAAGCACTTTTACAAGCGATTGATCGTGCATCATTGCTTGCTCGTGAAGAACGTAATAATATCGTTCGCTTTACTTCACTTGAAGGAAATGTGGTAGAAATTTCATCTAGCTCACCTGAAGTTGGGAAAGTAGAAGAAGAAATTCAAGCGACATCGATTGAAGGAGAAGAGCTGAAGATCTCGTTTAGTGCGAAATATATGATGGATGCATTAAAAGCTGTGGATGAACAAGATGTTATGGTTCAATTTACAGGTGCAATGCGCCCATTCATAATAAAATCTGCTCATGACGATTCAATTTTGCAATTAATTTTGCCAGTTCGCACGTATTAATAATTAAATATTTCAAGGGTAGCCCTCTATTGGGCTACCCTTTTTACTTCTTAGGGAAAATGAAGTAAAATATAGGGATAGACTAAAAAAAGAAGGATGTAATTAACTTGAAAAATATTCAAATTAATACCGAATATGTGACACTTGGTCAATTGCTTAAAATGACAGATGCTATCAGCTCAGGTGGAATGGCGAAATGGTTTTTATCTGAAAATGAAATAATTATTAATGGAGAAGTCGATCAACGACGTGGACGCAAACTTCGAGACGGAGATGTTATAAACATACCTGGATGTGGTCAATTCCGTATTGTGGAACAAACGAGCGGACAATAAGATGTACATTGAACGGCTTGAATTAACGCACTACCGTAACTATGAATCGTTAGCGTTAACATTTTCAAAAACGATTAATGTACTAATTGGTGAAAATGCACAAGGAAAAACGAACATCATGGAATCGATTTATGTGCTTTCTATGGCAAAATCTCACCGTACGTCTAATGATAAAGAATTAATACGTTGGACTGAAGATTATGGTAAAATAAAAGGTGATGTTCATAAAAAGTATGGTCGCTTACCGCTTGAATTAATTTTGTCGAAAAAAGGCAAAAAAGCGAAAGTTAATCATTTAGAACAAAACCGCTTAAGCGATTATATAGGCCAATTAAATGTCGTGATGTTTGCACCAGAAGATTTAAACATAGTAAAAGGCAGTCCTCAAATAAGAAGACGTTTTTTAGATATGGAAATAGGCCAAATATCCCCTGTTTATTTACATGATTTACTTACTTTTCAAAAGTTATTAAAACAACGCAACCATTTATTAAAAATGCATCAAGGAAAATCACATCTAAATGATGTGATGTTTGATGTGTATACAGATCAATATATACAGGCAGCTGTAAGTGTTATTCGTAAAAGATTTCAATTCATGGAACTTCTTCAAAAATGGGCAGAACCTATTCATTTCGGTATTTCCCGTGGTCTTGAGAAATTAGAAATTCGTTATAATCCTGTTAGTGGTCTTGATCAAGATAAAACGTTTGACCAAATGGCTGATTATTTACGACAAAAACTGCAATCAGGTAAAACTCAGGAGTTAGCTAGAGGCTTGACTTTAACTGGTCCTCATCGAGATGATGTGCAGTTTTTTGTAAATGGCTATGATGTACAAACTTATGGTTCCCAGGGACAACAACGAACAACCGCACTGTCACTTAAACTTGCAGAGATAGAATTAATCAAGCAAGAAGTAGGGGAATCTCCAGTGTTGTTGTTAGATGATGTTTTATCAGAACTTGATGATTATAGGCAATCTCATTTATTAAATACCATCCAAGGCGAAGTTCAAACATTTGTTACAACAACAAGTGTCGATGGCATTAATCATAAAACGATTACACAAGCAGAAATATTTAATGTTAAGGAAGGACATGTTGATGAGGGAGTGTGAGTGTTTTGTATGTGGTTATCGGCAAGTTAATTGTCGTCAAGTACAGCGAAATCCTCACGATATTAGATTTTCGTGAGATAAAGGATGAAATAGAACGTGACGCTTGGCTCCAAAAATCACAAACACAATCTTTGGTAGATAAGCCACGTGTAAAGTCTCTAGTTGTCACTCCTTTACTAACGTATGCATCCCCACTTAGTCCGCAGAACATCGTGAAGAAAATTAATCTGATCTCAGGGTCAATCCCTTTTAAATAATAGCGAGAATACAGTAGGAAAGAACAGGTGAGCTTAATGGCGATGAATGAAAAAGAACTGAAATCTTATGATGCTGACCAAATACAAGTATTAGAAGGTCTAGAAGCTGTGCGGAAACGTCCTGGTATGTATATCGGCGCTACAAGTTCTAAAGGACTTCACCATCTTGTTTGGGAAATTGTAGATAATGCTATTGATGAAGCTTTAGCAGGATATTGTGATGAAATCTCAGTCACAATAGAAAAAGATAATTGGATTAAAGTGGATGATAATGGTCGAGGGATTCCTGTTGATATAGAAAAGAAAATGGGACGTCCAGCAGTTGAAGTTATTATGACTGTCCTTCATGCAGGTGGAAAATTTGGTGGTGGAGGATACAAAGTATCAGGTGGTCTTCATGGTGTTGGTTCTTCCGTTGTTAACGCTCTTTCCGAAGTAACAGAAGTATATGTTCATCGTGATCAAAAACTTCATTACATCAAATTTGGACGTGGAGCCGTAACAAAAGAATTAACTGTTGTTGGTGAAACGGACAAAACCGGTTCAACTGTTCGTTTTAAAGCTGATCCACAAATTTTTACTGAAACCACTGTTTATGAATATGATATTTTAGCCAACCGTTTACGTGAGTTAGCTTATTTAAACCGAGGATTACGTATTATTATTACTGATGAACGAGAAGAAGAATTACGTACAAACACATACTACTTTGAAGGTGGTATTAAGTCGTATGTTGAGCACTTGAACAAATCAAAAGACCCTATTCATGAGCCGATTTTTGTCGAAGGAGAAAAAGACGGAGTGTCGATTGAGATCGCTATGCAGTATAACAGTGGATATTCGACAAGTATTTTCTCATTTGCTAATAACATAAATACCTATGAAGGCGGAACGCACGAATCTGGCTTTAAAACGGCATTAACACGTGAAATTAATGATTATGGACGTAAAAATAATATGTTAAAAGATGCAGATACCAATTTATCAGGTGATGATGTGCGAGAAGGATTGACAGCAATTGTGTCAATTAAACATCCAGATCCACAATTTGAAGGTCAAACGAAAACCAAATTAGGAAACTCAGAAGTTAGCACCATTACAAATTCTTTGTTTTCTGATGGCTTCGAGCGTTTTATGCTCGAGAATCCAACCATTGCTCGTAAAGTAATTGAAAAAGGCTTGATGGCTGCGAGAGCACGTGTTGCTGCAAAAAAAGCGCGTGAGTTCACACGTCGTAAATCAGCTTTAGAAATATCAAGTTTACCTGGTAAATTAGCGGACTGTTCATCACGAGTTCCAGCAGATAGTGAATTGTATATTGTTGAGGGTGACTCAGCTGGTGGTTCTGCAAAATCTGGTCGTGACCGTCACTTCCAAGCAATTCTTCCACTACGTGGGAAAATTTTAAATGTTGAAAAAGCGCGACTTGATCGTATTTTAGGAAATACAGAAATTCGTGCCATGATTACTGCCTTAGGTACAGGGATCGGGGAAGAGTTTACACTTGAAAAAGCCCGTTACCATAAAGTGGTTATTATGACCGATGCCGATGTTGATGGCGCACATATTCGTACGTTACTTTTAACCTTCTTTTTCCGTTTTATGCGTCCATTAATTGAGGCAGGTTACGTATATATTGCACAACCTCCTTTATTCCAAATCAAACAAGGTAAAATGGTAGAATATTGTTATTCAGATAAGCAACTTCAAGAAATTTTAGAAAGACTTCCTAAACAACCGAAACCAGGAATTCAGCGTTACAAAGGTCTAGGAGAAATGGATGCAGTTCAATTGTGGGATACGACAATGGACCCTTCAGTTCGAACATTGCTACAAGTAAATTTAGAAGATGCAATTGATGCAGATCAAACGTTTGATCAGTTAATGGGAGATGAAGTAGAACCCCGTCGTAAATTTATTGAAGAGAATGCAATTTACGTGAAAAACCTAGATATATAATGTGCCAATTGAAGGGAGGTTGCTTGCATGTCGGAAATAGAGCATAAGGGCGTCAAAGGTATTAATATTAGCACTGAAATTAAAACATCATTTCTTGACTATGCAATGAGTGTCATTGTTTCACGAGCACTTCCAGACGTACGTGATGGGTTGAAACCTGTTCACCGTCGTATTTTATATGCGATGCAAGGTATGGGAAATACATCTGACAAACCACATAAGAAATCAGCACGTATTGTTGGAGATGCAATGGGTAAGTACCATCCACATGGTGATAGTTCCATTTACGACACGATGGTACGTATGGCTCAACACTGGAGTTATCGTTACATGTTAGTTGATGGACACGGAAACTTTGGTTCGGTAGATGGTGATGCAGCAGCAGCCATGCGTTATACGGAATCGCGCATGTCAAAAATCGCTATGGAACTACTACGAGACATTAATAAAGATACAATTGATTTCAAAGAAAATTATGATGGACAAGAACAAGAACCTGTTGTTCTACCAAGCCGTTACCCTAACTTATTAGTGAACGGTACTTCAGGGATTGCTGTTGGAATGGCTACAAATATTCCTCCACATCATTTAGGTGAAACAATAGAAGCAGTATTAGCACTTGCGGATAATGAAGCTATTACTACCGAAGAACTAATGGAAATCATACCAGGTCCTGATTTCCCAACTGGTGGTATTATTTTAGGTCGCAGTGGTATTCGTCGTGCTTACGAAACTGGTAGAGGTTCAGTCATCATTCGAGGGAAAGTTGAAATTGAACAAAAGTCGAATGGTAAAGAAGTCATTTTAATTCATGAACTACCTTACCAAGTGAATAAAGCTCGTCTTATCGAAAAAATCGCTGAATTAGTGCGTGATAAGAAGATTGATGGTATTACTGATCTTCGGGACGAGTCTGACCGTAATGGGATGCGCGTTGTTATTGAAGTTCGTAAAGATACTAACTCAAACGTTTTATTAAATAACTTATATAAACAGACTGCACTTCAATCAAGCTTTGGCGTTAATATGTTGGCTCTTGTTGATGGTCAACCAAAAATTCTTGGCTTGAAAGAGATTTTATATCACTATTTAGAACATCAAAAAGTGGTAATAAAACGTCGTACTCAGTTTGAATTAACTAAAGCAGAACACCGTGCTCACATTTTGGAAGGTCTTCGTATTGCACTCGATCATATTGATCAAATCATTGCGTTGATTCGTAGTTCACAAACAGGTGAAGAAGCCAAAAATGGTTTGATTGATCAATTCAATTTATCGGAGCGACAAGCTCAAGCAATTCTCGACATGAGACTTCAACGTTTAACTGGTTTAGAACGTGACAAGATTGAATCTGAGTATCAAGAATTACAAAAATTAATTGCACACTTGAAAGAGATTCTTGCAGATAATTATAAAGTCATTCAAATTATCCGTGAAGAGTTAAACGAGATTAAAGAACGCTTTAATGACACTCGCCGAACTGAAATCACCGCTGGTGGTGCAGAAATGCTGGAAGACGAAGACTTAATTCCACGCGAAAATTCAGTACTGACATTAACGCATAATGGATATATTAAACGTTTGCCAGTTAATACATACCGAAGCCAAAAGCGTGGTGGACGTGGTGTGCAAGGAATGGGTACAAATGAAAACGACTTCGTAGAGCATCTACTCTATACGTCAACGCATGATACAATATTGTTCTTTACGAATACAGGAAAAGTATATCGTGCAAAAGGCTATGAAATTCCAGAGTATGGTCGCGCTGCTAAAGGATTACCAATTGTTAACTTGCTTGGAGTCAATAAAGAAGAAAAAGTAACGGCGATGATTCAAATGGCATCATTTGAAGCAGATGCATACTTTATTTTCACTACGCTTAGAGGAGTTACGAAACGTACCCCAGTTAGTGGATTCGCTAATATTCGAGCAAATGGTCTTATCTCGATCTCCTTAAGAGACGATGATGAGTTAATTTCCGTAAGATTAACAGACGGAAAAAAACACATTATCATTGGTACTAGAAAAGGTATGCTCGTGCGTTTTGAAGAAACTGATATTCGTTCAATGGGACGTACAGCTTCAGGAGTTCGAGGAATTCGTCTAAGAAAAGACGATCATGTCGTCAGTATGGAAATTCTAGAACCAGGTCAAGAAGTATTAGTTGTAACTGAAAATGGTTACGGCAAACGAACAAATGAGGAAGAATATCGCTTGCAGTCTCGTGGTGGCGTTGGTATTAAGACAAGCCAAATCACAGAAAAAACAGGTCCATTATCGGCTGTAAAAGCTGTTGATGGTTCAGAAGATTTAATGCTCATTACGATTAATGGAATGTTAATTCGTATGGATGTAAACAGCATTTCAATAACGGGTCGTAGTACACAAGGAGTTCGCTTAATTCGTCTAGGTGATGATGAACTCGTGGCAACCGTGGCAAAAGTTGAAAAGGCTGAAGATGAAGAAGAATTTGATGAAGATGGTGAGGTAGTCACTATTTTAGAAGTTGATGGAGAAGAATCAACGATAGAAGTGAGTGAAAACGTACCAACTGAACCTGAATCATCTGAAGAATAAAATAAGAGAAGGACTAAGGTGCCTATACACCTTAGTCCTTTTTTTGTATGTTAAGAAAACATACTACATAAATTAATGGTGCTAAATAATCGAGTGCCTCCGAAATCTAGTAGTAACTATCCTACAAGAACAGGACCGGTGATATGTCCTGCCACACAGTTTCCATATCGATTGTAAGGTGCAATTTGAAATCAATAAACACATTTGTGGAAGAGAAAATGAAGATCCCCCCAATTGTGACCTCACCATTGATAGTTGGTGAACAGGCATATTACATGTCATATTTAATTGCTTAACGATATAACATAAGAATAATGGTTCTACATATAGAAGAAAGAATTAATAAGAAAGGTAGTGAACTGCGTTACATGAACTGCAATAAGCTAAAAAGAGAAGCCCTGATATTGATTGCTGTATTACGTAACGAAAAATTATGCTTTCGTTTACTATCGGTGTTAAATCAGACATCATAGCCCTGCGAAGATGATTCAAATAACGAACTACAAAGATCATTTAGTCTATTAAGAGTCATAAACAACCAAATATGAAAATCTAAAGGTAGCCTGCCACCGCAGAATATGGTTCAAGTATTACTTTTTTCTAACCCTAACGATTTATAAAATAACCACTAATGAATCAAACTATTGCTCTATTCATGGGAGATAGCTAATTGTAATACAAGTTAGTGAAAAAAACTTTTAGAAATATGATAGCATTCAAATTCAATATATAGATGACGAATAGTTGTATTTTCTTTTTTTCTACTATATATAGTGATGACTCTTTTATATATTGTTTACAATAAAGCTTTCAATAGTTTTTCTTACTAAAACCATTGACACTAGTATAGGGAAAATGCTATTATAAGTGAGTCGCCAAAACAAACGGCGCAATAATGAACCTTGAAAACTGAACAGCAAAACGTCAACTAAAATAGCGGAAAGCACTTCGGTGCTGGAAGCAAAAACGTTTTCTTACGCCGACA
>NZ_AMGD01000002.1:0-168295 GCF_000297555.1 Paenisporosarcina sp. TG-14 | reverse complement strand
TGACATTGGGCCTCAGCCTCCTCAACGAGCAAGCTCGCCTGCGGGGTCTTCAACTCATGCTATTCCCGCTGGAAAGATATTGGACGAACTGTAATTCGTCCAATATCTTTGCGACGAGTAACCGCAGGAGCACATGTTTTCTCGCCGCCTTTCACTACAATAACCTACTAAACTAAAAAACTAATTTTCAGGTATTAGCTTTTATTATTAAAGAACTTAATTTAGGTGTTGTCTCGGTATTGTCCAATCAAGGATCTATAAACCTTAGTCTATTTATGGCTAGTTATTTGGCCATTCAATCAGCTCGGACTAATAAGAAAAATGTAGGTAAAACCAAGAGGCAAACTTATTACTTTGACGTTGATAAATGTAAAACTTGTCCGTATCGAGAAGGTTGTTACACCGAAGATGCGAAAGTAAGACCTATTTTGTGACCACAAAGTCGATAGAACATTAAAGGTCAAGAAGCCTTTCAAAATAGCGAGGAATTTAAAAGGAAAGCAAAATCTCGTTATAAAATTGAAGCGAAAAACGGTGAGCTAAAACATAGACATGGATATGATGTGGCTTTATATCCATGTCTATTTGGTATGCAAATGCAAGGAACCATAGCTATATTTGCGGTGAAGCTCAAACGAATTATGACCTTAATGAAGGAATCAAAATAAAAAAACACAAGGTAAAGGCGAGATTTCGTTTAGAATTGAACGAAATCTCGCCTTTTTTTCAAACTCACCTAAGAATGGATTTTTTAACGCGAGTTTTTCAGTGTTCTGTTTATATTAGGGAAGCTTACGGTTGCAACTGTTCTGTCATCCTGCCTTTTTCGATTCGAATACAACGTTTTGCGAGTTTTTGCGCATCGTCTATTCGGTGTGTCACGAAAATGATTGGAATGCTCCACAGTTCGTGTATCCGCAACAGTTCAGATTGACAGCGACTTCTTGTCTCATCATCAAGTGCTGAAAAGGGTTCATCCAAAAGTAGCATATCCGGTTTGGCAGCAAGTGCTCGTGCAAGTGCCACTCGTTGTTTTTCACCACCCGAAATCTGTTGAGGATATTTTGATAAGAGCAAGGAAATGTCGAGAATTTTTGTCAGTTCACTTATATGCGCTATATCATTGTTTCGTGTTGTACCATATAGAATGTTTTGTTCAACAGAAAGATGAGGAAACAGTGCATAATCTTGAAACAAATAACCGACTTTTCGCTTTTGAATTTTTAAGGGTTTTTTACTTTCTTTATAAAAATCCTTGCCATGCAGGGATATCCCTCCTGTATCTGGTTGCATAATCCCAGCGATGCAATTGAGTAAGGTTGTTTTTCCTGATCCTGATGATCCAACAACTGCTACTATTTCTTTGCCCATCTGAAACTGCATGTGCAATTCAAACTGCTCCAATTGTTTGCGGAAATCCACATTCAACATCCGCGTCACTCCCTTCCAATACGGTAAGCATTTTTTTTGCGCCAGTAATTCACCCATGTTATGGCCGTGACACCTACTGCTGAAATTACAATGACCCAAAAAACGGCTTTCTCCATCTCGCCCGCTTCATATGCAAAGTAAATGGCGAGTGGAATCGTCTCCGTTACTCCAGGAATATAACCCGCAATCATAAGAGTTGCTCCAAATTCACCAATGCCTCGCGCAAAGGAAAGGATCAAGCCCGCCAGTATACCCGACCAGGCGAGCGGAAACGTGATGGTCCGAAAAATGCGCCACTCTGAAACTCCCATTGTCCGAGCGACGTTTTCCCAACGAGGATCTACTTTTTCAAAAGCAGCCATCACACTCTGATACATAAGTGGAAGTGACACAACAAATGAAGCGATTGCAGCACCGATCCATGAAAATACGATTCGAATACCAAATAAGTCCTCAAGCAGTTTACCGAAGGGACCATTCATGCCAAATAACACAATAAGTCCGAAACCAATAACAGTCGGCGGCAACACAAGTGGCAAGAGAATTAATGCGTCGATGGCACTTTTTCCGAAAAACTCGTGTCGGCTCATGAAGCGAGCGAGAATGAGGCTTGTGAAAAATACAAGAATTGTTGAAATCGTTGCTACTTTCAGCGACAAGAAAAGGGGCGATAAATCGTACGCAATCATGGATTATCCCCCTTTAACCTTAATAAACCCGTATTGTTCAAGAATTTTCTGGCCTTCTTTTCCTGTTAAAAATGTTAAAAATGCTTCCGCCACTTCCCTGTTTTGAGATTCTTCAGTTATGCCTGCTGGATAAATAATTGGATGCTTACTTTCAGGTAGTTCGCTGATAATTTTGATGTTTTGCGATACCTTGGTATCAGAGAAATAGATAATACCAAGCGCTGCATTGCCACTCTCTATATATGTAAGCACTTGGCGTGCATCTTTGGCATAAATCATTTTCCCTTTTAATGCTTCCCATAACTCAAGACTGTCGAGTGCTTGTTTTGTATATTCACCAAGTGGAACGCTTTCCGGTTCACCGATTGCGATGGTTTCATGAGTAGACATCAACAACTGAGAAAAGTCATTACTTTCTGAGTGATTTAATGAAGCGAGCACGAGCCGATTTTCTGCAAAAGGCATGACAGTTTCTTTTATAATCAACCCTTCATCAGCCAGTATATCCATATCTTCAAGGCTCGCTGACAGAAACACATCTGCAGGTGCCCCTTGATGAATTTGGCTTCTTAATTTTCCCGAGGAACCAAAGTTGAACATCAATTTAGTGTTCGGTTGTACTTTGCCGAATTCAACTTCTATAGCTAACATGGCTTCTTTAAGACTGGACGCTGTTGAAATGACAAGTTCACTGTCATTATCAGGAGACGGTTTCCCACAGGCTCCGAGTACGACTAACATCAATAAGAGAATCATATTTTTCATACAGTATCTCCTTGTTCATCAAATGTAGGAGTCGCAATTCAGTCAATGCACTTGACTTGAAAAGCGACTCCTATTTTATATAGCCTGTTTAACACGATCGAAAAGAACGTTATTTTCAAGGTGTATGTGATGGAATGTATCTGCTTCAAGGTCCGCTAGTCTTTTTAATACTAGTCTGTGCGTGCCGCATGCCTCTTCCGGAGGTTGGAAGCTATTTGTAATTTCATTTAGTTCCTTTAATAAGTTCCCGGCATTTTCATGCTCGTCTTCAAGCTCTGTCAAATGAGGTTTTAATAAGTTTGCAGTTTCGGTAGATGGATTTAGGAAAAATTCTTTAATTAACGGAAAAACGTTATTGTCTTCATCATCTGTATGTTCAAGTAATTCTCGTTTCAAATGTTTAAAGATTTCGTTGACCCTGATGATATGGGGGTAACGTTCACCATGAACTTTTACTAGCTTCGTTACGTATGGAGTGAGTGCCGGAAGTTCTTCACGCAATTTCACATGATATTTTTCTTGAATATGGGCAATCAGTTCCACAGGCTCGAGTGAAGATGGCAGTTTTCTATCATGTTGTGCTTGTTTTTTTTCTACTTCAAGGACTTGTGCCAAAACTTCTTCCACGTCGAGTCCGCGTTCTTTTACTGCTTGATGCAAGGGGATTTTACCGCCGCAACAGAAATCAATGCGTAATTCACGAAACAAATCGCCGGTTCTTGGAACTTCCTTTACAATATTGGCTACTGTTGTATCTATAGTTAAACTCATCATATATTCCTCCTGTTAGTGATTTTTATTCTCAATTAGAATACTAAATGGTTCGACCATTTCAGCCAATCAGGGACTTCCCTCTTTCACTTACGGGAATGTCCTAAGGGGGAAATTCTGCTAATTTCCTATGATATACTAAAAAAAATTGAATGATAGATAGAAAGGGTGTTAAAAACATGTCTGGACCATCTTTGCGCCAAAAACATGCTCACCACGCGATTCATCAAGGAGGGCTGTCGGGTGCCATTACAAAAACCGATGAAATGGAAGAGTTGTTGGCAGCAAAAGAATTTGAAGTAGCACGTCAAGCTGCAGACCACTTACTTGAATATTGGGAAACACGGATCATTAGTCATGCTGACGCTGAAGAGGAAGACTTTTATAAAGAAGTGGTAGAGGAGAATCCAGATCTCTCAGAGGTTGTAGTAAAACTAACACGTGATCATGACCTATTGCGAATTATTGCAACAGATATAAAACAAATGCTCAATGATGCTGGCCTCACTCTAGAAGTAGTGCAGCAATTCCACGCTCTTCTAGTGATTAATGCTATACACAGTCGCGATGAGGAACGACTTTTACTCGGGGAACCAACGATATGACAAAACTTCATGGAGAAAAATTCGATATTATTGGACGAAATACCCCCTGCTCTTGTCAAAGTGGAAAAAAACACAAAAAATGTTGCGGTACAAACGAAGGCACTGATCGGCTGAACGATGAACTTGATCAAGCCATGCAAAAAGTGTTGCAAGATTTCTTTGAAAATAATCCTCATCCTTCCGAACAAAAGGCATTACTCGCTTGGAAAGACAAAAATGAGGATCTTCTTGTACCGCTTTACGGCAAAGAAAAATCAGGCAGTATTATCGGTGATATCTATTTCTTCCTTGAGCGAGTAGATATTTGGAATTCATTTATCCATAGAAAAATACTTAAAGAAGAACGTCACCAGATTCGAAAAATTCTTGAAGATTGGTTAAATCCCGTTTTTCTAGTGGGGAAAATTCTTTCTGTGACTAATTACCAAGCACAAGTACAAGATTTATTATCTGTAAACGTACTTCAAATAGATGTTAATGAGTCGTTTCCAGTTGAATCTGGAAATATAGCTATCGGCTTTTATTTACCGGATATACGCCACTCGGATCGATTGATGGTACTCAATAGTGTGACTGTGGCTGTAGAAGTAAAAGAAGACACCATTCAGAAATTAAGCGATATGTACGGTTCTTCAGAAATTGATTCGGTACAAGGATTTTACAGAGAAAACATCATGACGTTATATCAACTTTTTAGCAATGGTCTGAGCGCAAGTAACAATGTATCAAGTGAAGTAATCGCAACGGTGAATGCACTCGAACAATTTTTGATTGATGAAGATTTGAAGAGTGACGATTTAATTGAAGGTTTCTTTCATTATCTCGAACTCCAGCCTAACGTGCCAAAAGCGGCAATTGCAGGTGCCGTTCAGTTTGGAATCGACTATCGACTTATTAAATTCGAATGGAGTAAAGAGAAAATCGCTGATTACTTTGCGGTGGATTCAACTGAAATCAATCTGTTTGCAGAAGATCTACGTGCGTTTTATAGTGAAGCATCAACCCATGAAGATGAAAAAGAAGCGACCTATGCTTTTGAAGTGGGCACTGACCCGAAAACAAATGAATATCAGAACTGGCAGCTTCTTATGCATTTGAAAAATTTAACGATTACAAGTGATACTGTGTTGAAACGCCACATGGATTATTATCACGGTGAACCATATATTCCGAAATCTAAAATTGAAGAAGCACAGCTCCTTGCCTATGAAGCGTATGCCATTAAAACGGACATATTGCGAGCTGAAAAAGCACAAGCAGTACTCCAGCTCCATTCCCAAATTGTGGATGAGTTTTTACTAGCTGCTGATGCAGAATCGAACAACAATGAACATGAGATATTATTAAAAGAAGCAATTGCTAGTGGGAGAGTAGATTTTGAACCAGATATGGATGTAGCTTGGCTTTATGTTCCAAACCGCCCCTATTTACGTGCCCTTTTTCTGCTGGGTATTCATTATTGGCAACAAGGCCGTTTTGAAGAAGCTTTTAAAGAATTTTACAGGTTGCTACAATTGAATCCTGGTGATCATCAAGGTGTCCGTTATTTGGCGATGTCCACGTTAATAGCACTTGCAAGATTAGATGAAGCGGATAGCATTATTAATCACTATGAAGACCAACAAACAGATAACGCATTTTATGCGTGGTTTAAATGGCTGATTCAATTGAAGAAGACGAACTTGCTTTCAACAGCAACGCAGGCAACTTTTTTAGAAGCAGTTGATAAAAATCCCTATGTTAAGAAACACGTGGAAAAGCGTCCTAAAGCTAATCCATATCCAAAGTCTATCATTCTCTCTCCACGCTCACCGGAAGAGGCAAAGCTAATTTGGACATTTTTAGAACCAGGTTTTTAAACTTGGAACCTAACATAGAACCTTTCTTCTCTGTCTCATAACTGTCGAAAATATTATGATTAAAATGATAAACTTTAATTGTTGATGAATCATAAAAACAAAGGAGTGAAGTGCCATAGCTATTGAAATATATATGAACTTTAATGGGAATTGTCGAGAAGCGGTAGAATATTACACAGAGGTATTTAAAACAGAAGAACCAAAAATTATGACATTTGGTGAAATGCCGCCGAGTGAAGAGTACCCTCTACCGGAAGAAGCTAAAAATCTAATTATGCACACTCGTTTGAATATGTGTGGAAGTGTTGTTATGTTTTCTGATATATTCCCTGGTATGACTTTTGTTCAGGGTACTAATATTAGTCTAGCAATAGTTAGTGATAACCTTGATGAGATTAAGTCATTATTTAATCAATTAAAAGTAGATGGAACTGTTGGTATGGAGCTTCAAGAAACATTCTGGAGTAAATGTTACGGTAGTGTTAAAGATAAGTTTGGGATTGAATGGCAATTTAACTATGGATCTGGTGAAATGTAAGTACATGTTCAACTCATAAATTCTATCTAATGAATACACATATGAATATAGAAAAAACCCGTTGAAAAGTTAATTTTCAACGGGTTTTTCATATAATTCTTATACTCGATTGTTGTCAGCTTTCCATTTTACAATGGCTTTCTTAATCTCATTTGGCTTAAGATTTTCTTTCACCGCACGTTCACTAAGAGTTGGAAACTCCTTTTCATCAGCAAAACGCAAGGCAATGATTTGCCCATTGCTTAGATTTGGATCTAATAATTTGCCTGTTAAAACAAAATGACGTAAATTCTCTTCCGCTCGGATAGCTCGATCTTGGATTTTCATTGAATATAATCTGACAAGGATTGCAATAATAATGATGCTTGCGACCATCAGTAAAAGTAAGATAGATTGCAAAACATTGTCTCCTGAATTAAGTGAGCGAAACAAATTGATAATAGAAACGATCAATGTCCCGAGTAATAGACTTAATAAAACATAATGATAAAGCGGGTGCATCCGTACATGTGTTTTATAATCTTGTTTTTTCATAAAAGACTCCTTCTTATCCTATTTTAATTATGTCTATTCCCATTTAAATGTGTAACTTGCTATTATGAATGCTCCAACTAGCCAACAGCCTAATATTAGAGCATCTGAACCAAGGGCCATAAAAGGTGTTCCTACATTCATTGTTTCACGCAAAGCATGACTTAAATGAGAAATCGGTAAAACATTCACAATCGGTTGAAGGTAGGCTGGCATATCACGAATCGGGAAAAATACGCCCCCTAAGAACAACATGGGAAAAGATAAAAAAGCAGCGATTGGTGATGCACTTTCAGGTGTTTTGGCAATTCCAGCAATGATAAATCCAATCGCCATAAAAGCAAGTGTTCCTAAAATAACAAACGTAATTAAACTTAACCAGGATCCGTTTACACTAATTCCGAAAATTAGGTTGGCCACTGCTAATACGATAAGTGCCTGCATTCCATTTAACATTAATCTCGCAGTAATTTGTGCGGCGATAAATGTTGAAGCTTTTAACGTCGTCCCTTGCATTCTTCTTAAAATGCCGCGCTCTCTCCAAGCAGCAATCTGCCCTGCAACTCCGTTCATATTGTTACTCATGATCATCATTGCTAGAATACCTGGCACTAGGAAATCAATATATTTCAAATCCAACGCTTCAACTCCGCGTGAATCGGTTACAATGCTGGGTGTGTAATTTGCTTTTTCCTTACTAATTCCATCAACAACACTACTAACTATTGTTAAGCCCACTTGTGAAATAGCAAGGTTAGTTTCATTGTAATAGACTGGAAGCTCAAAAGACTCAGTGTTTTCTTTCTCCTTCATCAATTCTTCGTAACCTTTAGGGATGATAACAACTAGTTGAAGATCTCCTTTTTTCACTTGATCTAGCGCTTTCTCTTCGCTAATGCTTGATTCAAGACGAATGGCTTCATTGTTGGCAAGTACTTTAGAGAATTCTTTCGACTGAGTCGTTTGATCTTGATCCACTACTCCAATAGAGACAGAAATGCCATTTCCATTTCCTAAGAAAGTGCCAAGCATCAGCATTAGAAATATCGGGAATGCAAGTGTCCAAAATAGAACTTGGCGATTTCGAAGGAATATACGTAGCTGGGATAAAGTTAATTGCCAATATGCCTTCATCCTTCTCTCAGACTCCTTCCTGTCATATGAATAAAGACGTCTTCTAACGTGGATGTTCTAGTTTGAAGATCTGTCAATTTTAAGTTTTTTAAAGAAGTCAATTGTATTAAATTAATTAATGTCACCTGAAGATCGTCGGTGTACAGAACATATGTATCCTTACGATTGCCTACTTGTTTCACTCCATTAAGCGATTCAAGCTCATCCTTCAGAAACTCTCCTTCAAATTGAAATTCTACCGCACTATCAGACTCTAAACTTTTCACGAGTCCTGAAGGGGTATCTAAAGCAATGAGATTGCCTTGATCCATTATGGCAATGCGGTCACAAAGAACATGAGCTTCATCCATATAATGCGTGGTTAATACAGTGGTCTTGCCTTTTTCTTTTAATTTCAAGACAATATCCCATAGTGTTCGTCTAGCCTGAGGATCGAGACCAGTCGTAGGTTCATCTAAGAAAAGTATCCAAGGATCATGAACCAGAGCAAGCGCAATCGCCAAACGTTGTTTCTGACCACCCGAAAGAGTCTTGATTCGACTTTTGGTTTTTTCTGTTAAACTCATTTCCTCAATTAGATCAGAAATTGATACATTTTTTTGATAAAAACTTGCATATAAGCGAAGGATTTCTTCAACAGTAAGTAGTTCGAATAACGTTGTAGATTGTAGTTGAATTCCGATTACTTCTTTGACTTTCTTTAAGTCTCGTGAAATATCAAATCCACCGATGATTGCTGTTCCCCCATCAGATTTTCGCAGGCCCACCATCATTTCTAACGTTGTCGACTTCCCCGCCCCATTTGGTCCAAGTAGACCAAATATTTCCCCTTTTTTCACAGAAAAGCCAATCCCATTAACAGCTGTAAAGCTACCGTATTTCTTTACAAGATTTTTTACTTCAATCATTGTTTCTTCCTGATTTTGCATTCTTCACACTCCTGCTATGTATCTATAATAATATTCTATTCTCTAAATAAGAATATATCTATCTTGAATCTTCTTTTTCATCAACTGGAAAACTCATGGTAATTAAAAAGTATATCAGTCTTAAGTGATTGTTAGGGTTTCAAAGCTCTTTACGAGAAGAGAAGTGGAATAAATAGTGTTACTTCTTTCAGTAAACTTAGATTGTAGCGAAACTACTAACTTACTTACCTAATATACATACTTTTATAAGAAATCAGAATATTCCCCTTTATATATTATATCATTATGCTATAATATTCCAAAAGAGGAGGAATGACAGTGGAGAAGGTTGAACAGGTTGAGCAGGTGTTAAGAGCAATTCAAGATGATTATCCAGATGATTTTGCATGGTGCTATGGGTGTGGTCAATTAAATGAAAATGGTCATCATTTTCGGACAGGGTGGCAAGGTGAAAATACATTAACTATTTACAATCCATCACCAGATCATATCGCTCTTCCTGGCTTTGTTTATGGAGGCGTGGTTGCATCACTAATTGATTGTCATGGGACAGGTTCAGCGGCATTAATGTTACATCGCAAAAACGGACATGAAGTAGGCGATGATGCGGAGCCTCCTCGTTTTGTGACAGCTTCTTTAAAAGTCGAGTTTAAAAAGCCGACTCCACATGGCGTGCCGTTAAAAGCAATTGGAACTGTACATGAAATACACCCGAAAAAGTGGAAAGTAGATGTAGAGGTCTTTGCTAATGATATTCTTTGTGCTACTGGAGAAGTTATGGCTGTAGTAATGCCAAGTACTTTCGCAAAAAAAGAGTAGACTAAGTAGTTAAATATAACCAGTATAGACTCTAATACTTCTATACTGGTTAATTCTTATTTAAGTTACAAATAGAAGCTAATATTTATCCAGTATATATGAATTTTTGATTTTATCGATAGCTAATATTTAGAACTGGTCATAATTAAGCTGAATTTCTCGTTTAGTAGTTTATTTAATTTGAAAGTAATTTTCAATATGTTATAATAATACTTAGAAGAGCATAAACTAAAAAAGACCGAATGGTGTAACCAGCACCATTCAGTCATGTAATAGCAGGTTCCCTACAAGGGTGTCAGCGTAAATAGTGAGAAATAACCCATCTTGGCTGCTAACTCAAGGATGGGTTATTTTTTTTGGTTAAAGGACAATATCAAAACGACTAAAGTTGCAAAAGCTATTGCAAACATCAGACTTTCAGCTACTGACACAGGCACCACCCCCTTTCAGGAAGTGAGCCAACCACCCTTGAGTACCTATACTAATACAACTCTATCATACCATTATTAACACAAGATTACTTGGGTATAATGGTTGAAATAAATAGTTGTACTCTTACATTATGAATGTCTATTTAAAGTAGAAAAATTTAAAGTTTACAATTTTTCACCAGTTGATCATGTGGCGATAGTTCTGGATTAACTAGGGATCTATTTTGATTTAAATTCGTATAATTCAGGAATTTTAAGTGAATAATTAGTACAGTACGAATAAAAAGGAGGATTTTTGATGAATGCTCAACGAGCGCAAGAAATTGCTGCATCCCCTATCTTGGCTGAAGTGTTTTGTGATGGAATTCCAATCTATATTCAGCATGTAGATGAAAATAAAGGAAGAGCTAGAATTTATCCTCTCAATGATCCGGAAAATGAACAAGAAGTATCATTAGGGAACTTAATAGAACAATAAAAATCAAAAATATTCTTGATGATAATTAATAACAACCACCATTCTAACTCTGGAGTGGTGGTTGTTATATGTGATTACGGTTTGTATATGACAAGATGCTCTTCATTAAGTATAAAAAACACACTCAATTTTCTTCACATCACCACTTCTTGATTAACATTTGGAATTCCTAACCAATCAGTAAGGTAAGGCAGATTTGCCATGGCATCATTATAGCCTTGATTATATAACATCGTAAGTTTCTCGGGATTGCGTTCAATTCGTCCTATATTAAATGCTTTGCTTGGACGTATTATTATTGCTTTTTTCTCTTCTTCTAATTTTTCTATAAAATCTAAGGTATCATTATACAACTGATACCTGTTCTCTAATGTATTTACTAATCCTTTATAATCTCTATAGAAATAAGAAGTAAATTTTGTAAGTGAGGATTTTGCTTTACGATATCCTTTTTCTTTTGTTAATACAATGATGGGTTTATCGACGCAATCAGCCAACGCCTTATGTATAGGTATTGGATCACTTATTCCCCCATCCATTAATAAGCTCCCTTGATAGTCAATTGCACGTGCCATAAAAGGCAAAGAGCTAGATGCACGAATAATGGTTAAGATATCTTTAGAAGATGTAGATTTATTAAAATATACAGGTTCACCAGTCAAACAGTTAGTCGCTCCAATAACAAACTCCTCGGGTGATTGGGTGAAGCGAGCAAAGTCAAAAGGGACTAAAGTATTTGGAATTTCATTAAAGATAAGATTCATACCAAAAAGCTCCCTTTTAAGAATCAGGTTTTTTATTGATATGTAATCTGGATGGTTGACATAACCTATCGTCACTTGATGATTTCGTCCTAGTTGTCTTGATATATAAGAAGCCGCATTACATGCACCTGCAGAAACACCGATAACATAATCCGGAAATAACCCATTCTCTAGAAAACATTCTAATACGCCTGACGTATATACACCACGCATGCCGCCACCCTCTAAAATAAGACCACTTTTCATACTTATCCCTTCTTTCATTTTAAAAACGTTTTTTGAAAAAGAAGCCCAATACCTCCCTACATAGTAAATGCTACAGACACTATTAAAATGACAATAAATAAACAAAAATCTCATAGATAAATTGGTGATCAATAAAGGGGAAAAATCTTTTCAAACAAAAGGAATTGATGTTCTTCACTGATGCCCATAATTTAATGGCATTTATATGGAAATTGAAGAAGTAATAGCAAAAATAAGTCCTTTTGCTGAAAAAATTCTTCATTCTATTAGCAACATAGGTTTTACATTGGGGAAATTAAATATATATAACTTATTCAAGACATTTTTCGCTGTATCAAAGCTTAACTATGACTAGTGAGATATACTATTATTAGAACAGGAGTTGTTGCTCGATGTTAAAAAAACAGTTAGAAAAACATATAGCGTATGCACTAACTACAGAAGAGAAAAAGTTGAATTTATATCCAGAGGAAAAAGAGTATGTAGTAAAACATCAGTTACTTTCCAGTAATATCATAGTTGTAGATTTAGACTCGGATACTCGCTATTTTAATGCAGTTATTGAACGATGCAATAAAGAAACAGAAGAACTGATATCTAAAGAGAAACTTAGCTTTTTAAATCAACCATTAAATTACCTAAAGGTACACAGAAATGAATTTCTTTATGTTGAATCCACCTCACTTGAGAATATCGGCGTAGACTCAATTGCATTAGAATTTGATGAAGTATTTGAAGCCTATACTGCTATGATGGGATTGAAACTGCAAAAGAAATTCGGTGATGCAATTAAAACGTATTTTGACAATCATTTGCAAGGGGATAAAACTGAATACAGTGTGTTGTTTTCGACAGAAGATGGCATGTGGCATGTGAATTTCCCTATAAATTTTGTTGATCAATTTCACATGGAAATGTCGCTAAAAGAGGCTTATGAATTAATTTACCGATTTTTATTTACATTAGTAGAGGATGTTGAGGACAATCAATAAATAGTATGTAACATTACTTCTACTCAAAACAATGAAAAACGAGAAACTCATCAAATATTTGATGGGTTTCTCGTTTTTCGTTTTTATTCAGTTTTTAACATTTAAATAATTAAAGTAATTCAAAATGTAAATAAATTAAACGGATAATAACGCTTTGTCACTCGTCAACTTTTCACCACGGATACGCTGAAATTCATCCATTAATTTTGGAATGGTTAATCTCTTCTTCTCCACAGCGTCTATTTCTAAAATGATTTGTCCTTTATCCATCATAATAAGCCTGTTCCCTAAGTCTAAAGCTTGTTGCATATTATGAGTAATCATCAGTGTTGTGAGCTGATTTTTTTCAACAAGTTCTTTTGTTAAATTGGTAATCAACTCTGCACGAGAAGGATCAAGTGCAGCAGTATGTTCATCCAGTAGTAAAATATCCGGTTGTGTGAAGGTAGCCATCAACAGTGAAAGAGCTTGTCTTTCTCCTCCTGAAAGCATTCCTACTTTTGCATTCAAACGGTTTTCAAGGTTTAAATGAAGTGTTTCAAGAGATTCACGGAACAATTCCCGACGTTTCTTGTCCACACCTATTCGTAACAGACGTTTTTTGTTCCGTGAATAAGCCATTGCAAGGTTTTCTTCGATTGTCATCGTGGGCGCAGTACCTGCCATTGGATCTTGAAATACTCTTCCAATCATCTGAGAACGCTTATATTCGGGTAATTTTGTCACGTCTTTTTTGGCAATTTCAATTTCACCAAAATCAGGAGTAAGCGCGCCGGAAATCATATTCAACATCGTCGATTTCCCAGCACCATTGCTTCCAATTACCGTCATAAAATCACCTGGATTTAACTTAAGGTTTATTTGATCTAAAGCAATTTTTTCATCAGGTGTTGCTTCATTAAATAATTTATTAATCTGGATGAGGTTTAGCAACTGCAGCTCCCCCCTTCGTTCGCGAATTTTGATACTCTGCTAAGCGCTCGGCATGCCGTTTAGCTTTTCTATTTTTTTCTCGTTTCTTTTCAAAGTACTGAGGTAAAATCAACGCACCAATTACGATAACGGCAGTAATTAATTTCATGTCTCCCGTATCAAGGAAGTCTACTCTAAGTGCTAGACCAAGTACAATTCTATAAATAATTGCCCCAGCAATAACAGCAAATGTAGTTCGAACAATCGTTTTTGTACCAAATATGGCTTCACCGATAATGACAGAAGCCAATCCAATGATGATCATTCCGATTCCCATTCCAATGTCTGCAAACTTAGCATACTGAGCAATCAGTGCTCCTGAAAAGGCAACCAATGCATTTGAAAAACCAAGTCCAACAATAATGAGTGTGTCTGTATTAGCCGATAAGCTGCGAATCATTTTTTTATTATCGCCAGTAGCTCTTATGGCAAGTCCAACTTCAGTTTTCAAGAACCAATCTACAAGAAACTTAATTAGTAAAACGATGATGGTCATAATAAACAAAATACCCCATGTGGACGGTAAATATTGAACCCCCATCATACTGAACATATTGTTAATAGCCGTGTCTATTCCAAAAGAACCCCAAAATGATTGGAATTGATTAAACATTGTTTCGGCATTTAATAAGGGAATATTCGGTCGACCTATGGAATTCTCGGAAGTTAGTCCCATTATTCGTAAATTTATAGAATATAAAGCAATCATCATCAATATTCCAGCAAGTAAGGCATTGATCTTCCCTTTTGTATGTAGAAGGCCGGTTACACAACCAGCCAAAAACCCAATAATAACGGCTACTGCTGTAGCTAACATCGGATGGTATCCTAAGATAATCATCGTGGCAGCAACTCCAGCTCCTGTTACAAAACTACCATCAACCGTTAAATCTGGAAAATCCAACACTCGAAATGAGATATACACTCCGAGTGCCATAATTGCATAGATGATTCCTTGCTCTACAGAGCCAAATACAGCTGAAAACATGTAGAATCACCTCCTGTTTTATTATTAAAAAATATAAGTTTTTTCGAGTAGAAATTATAGAACTGGGAGTAGCTATCTCTAGCTCTAAGAGCCAGCTCACACCTTAAGCTTCAGACCCTCATGCGGAAACAATTTTCCGAATCGTTTCTTCCAGCGCCGCTGATGAGCTATAAGGCGCATTCCGCTTTTCTTATTCGCTAAATTCAGCTTTCCACTCGTCTTTGATATCAAGTCCGATAACTGATGCTGTGTCTTTATTCATAGTGAAAATTAATTTTTGTGGAATTTGAACAGAAAGGTCAGCTGGTTTGCTTTCATCTTTTAGAATTTTTACTGCCATTTCTCCTGCTTCGTATCCGATGTCAAAGTATTCAAATCCGTATGCTGCTAAGGCACCTCGTTTTACAGAGTCAAATTCGGCAGCCACCATCGGTAGTTTATTGTCGTTTGCTACTGAAATGACAGATTCAAGTGCAGAAACAACTGTGTTATCTGTAATGATGTAGAAAGAATCTACTTTGCCAATCAATGATTCTGCGGCTTGTTTAACATCTGCAGACGTAGCAACAGACGCTTCAACAACTTCCATATCCATATCTTTTAGCATTTCTTTAACCGCGTCTACTTGCGCACGAGAGTTTTGCTCTCCTGAGTTAAACACCATACCAACTTTTTTAGCTCCTAATTCTTCTTTAAGGAACTTCATTGTATTTGCGATCGCATCAGGATGACTATCAATCGTACCTGTTATGTTACCGCCCGGCTTTTCCATTGATTCAACTAGCTCTGCTCCAACGGCATCTGTTACTGATGTGAACACAATCGGAATATCTGAAGTGGCGCTGGCCGCAGCCTGGGCACTTGGTGTTGAATTCGCAAATATTAAATCAACATTAGAGCTGACTAGGTTAGTTGCAATTGTCGTACTGGCACTTGCATCACCTTGTGCAATTTGGACGTTATATTCTGCTTCAATTCCTGCATCTTCTAACGCTTTTTGAAAGCCATCATATGCTGCGTCTAAAGAAGGATGTTCGACTATTTGAGTAACCCCAATTTTATATGTCTTTGTGTCATCACTAGATGTATCTTTTTCGGCTTCATCGCCTCCATCTCCACATGCTGCAAGAATTAGAACAGTACTAAAAAAAACAAGCCCAATTTTCTTCCAATTATTCTTCATTAAATTGTCCCCCTATTATTATCTAAGTTCTATTTTGTGAATCTTTGAAACTAAGGAATAGATTACTCAATATACTATATTGAAATATAAATTTAGTCTAAAAATTTTAAGAGTTCTGATAATTTAAGCGTTGAACATGTAGAGTTGCTATAAACTTAAAAGGATTTCAGTGCTATCTTCAATCATACATTTATATATTTAGATAAGAAAGAAATCTTTTCATCTACATTAATAAATATACGAGATTAGTAGCACAGAGCAAAAATAGTTAAAAACTATAGAAAATCTCTAATTTATTCACTGAATTCTGCTTTCCACTCGTCTTTAACTTTTAGCTCAATTGCTTCTACTGTCTCTTTGTTCATAACAAATCTTAATTCTTTAGGAACTTGAACTGGTAAATCGGACGGTTTACTACCTTCTTTTAAAATCTTAACAGCCATTAAGCCCGCTTCATATCCAAGATCAAAGTATTCAAAGCCAAATGCAGCTAAACCGCCTCGTTTTACTGAATCTAACTCACCAACCATCATTGGTATTTTGTTAGTTTTAGCTACTAAAACTACGGATTCAAGCGCTGAAACTACTGTGTTGTCTTTAATAATATATATTGAGTCAACTTTACCTATTAATGAATCTGCCGCTTGTTTCACTTCTGCCGATGTTGCAACAGACGCTTCCACAATATTTAGACCCAGTTCATTTTTCAATTCATTTACTCTATCCACCTGTACACGGGAGTTTTGTTCTCCTGAGTTAAATATAATTCCCACATTTTTTGCATCTAATTCTTCTTTTAGGAACGTCAAAGTATTCAAAATTACATCGGGATGCAAATCTATTGTACCTGTCACATTCCCTCCTGGACTTTCCATTGAATCAACCAACTCAGCACTTACAGCATCTGTAACGGAAGTGAAAACGATTGGAATTTCTTGTGTAGCACTAGCTACAGCTTGTGCACTTGGTGTTGAATTTGCAAAAATCAAATCTACTCCAGAATTAACGAGGTTACTAGCAATTGTAGTGTTCGCACTATTATCATTTTGTGCGTTTTCCACTGTATATTCTACCTCAAGCCCTTCATCTTCTATAGCCTTTTTAAAGCCATCATAAGCAGCATTTAATGATGGGTGTTCTACTATTTGAGTGACACCAATCTTATATTTCTTTGTTTCCCCAGTAGCTTTGTTTTCTCCTCCTTCACCACACCCTGCCAGGATTAGCGCAGTACTGAAAAAAACAATCCCAAATTTACCCCAAATATTCTTCATTAATTTTCCCCCTGCTAGTTTCTAATTCTATGTTGAAAAAACTTGTTCCCATATTATAATTTATCGTAATATTACACGCGCTTAAATAGTTAGTCAAATAGAGTATGAAAATTTTGTATATTTAGTTTATAAAAAAGGGGATTTCAGGTATTTATTTAACTTTAATAGATTAGTTGACAATACACGCTAGTAACTAATCCTATCCTTAATTACGTTTCAGCGGAAACTACTTAAATCGATAACAAATCTATCTTTCTAATTTTAATAGGTACAGCATGAATTGCTTGTCCAATAAGACCTTCCACCGCTTCAAGTAGTCCTTCATTTAATCCTGGATGCGCGTATGCAGGAAATTTTATATCTTCTTCTTTTGCAGCCATTTCTAACAGCTGGACAAAGGAACCCGACATGTCAATTGCACCCTCCCCGATCATTTGAATACCTGCAATTATATCGGTAGTTGAATCGGAAACCACTTTAATAAAGCCATCCTTTTTACTTGTAATTGTCGCATAACCGTTGCCTCCAAGAGGAAATCGGCTGACACGTACTTCCATGCCACAGTCACGTGCTTTTTGTTCAGTAAGACCAACACATACAATGGGAGGAATTGTGTGCGCAACAATTGGTAAAAAGGTGAGATCAACTTCCGGCGTTCCACCTGCAATAGATTCTACAGCCGCTTTTCCTTGCTTAATTGCCTTAACTGCTAGGAGAGGACCTTCCGTTACATCACCAATTGCATATATGGAAGGAATCGATGATTGCATATTTTTGTCCACCTTAATGAATCCTTCATCCGTTTGTTCTATTTTGAAGCGACTGATTCCTAGAGGTTCTATATTCGGTTTCCTATTCCCAGAAAAAAGTAGATATGATCCAATTATTTTCTCTTCAGAATTTTTATCGTTTAAACAAGTTACAGAAATTGCGTCCTCAGTTTCATTCGTAGAAATCAATTCAACTACTTTAATCACGTTAATTTTCCGTTTCTTGAATAATCGATTCAATTCCTTATTGATTGATTCATCAAATGGATAGCCTTCTTTATTATCGAGAAGAATCGTGACTTTTGCACCGAGTGCCGCAAAACTAGACGCTATTTCAAGAGCGATGTAATCACATCCATTTACGATAAGATGTTCTGGTACTTCTTCTAATTCAAATATTTCATGGGACAATAAAATTCGTTTTTCATTCCCCATCAATCCGGAAGGCATTTCCTGTGAACTGCCTGTCGCGATGATAGCCTGTTTAAATTCGTAAATGTCAAACTGATGTCCATTTTCCACACCAATTCTATCTACACCGAGAAATGTAGCTTTACCTAGGATTACTTCGATTTTGTTCTCCTTACAAAGACTCTCTACACCCAATCTAAGCCCATCAATCACAGACTCTTTGTAAGAAAGGAGTTTCTTTAAATTAAAGACTTCATCTCCATTCCCAATCCCTAAATCACGTAAATGAGCTGTATCTGCTAGTTTGGCTGCAGCGTGAGTAAAAACTTTGGAAGGAATACAACCTTTGTTTAAACAAACACCACCCAAATCTGCTTGTTCAATTAATGTTACTGAAAGCCCGAGCTGGGCACCTCGTATGGCAGCAGAGTAGCCACCGGGTCCACCACCGATGATAATTAGATCTCTTTCCTGAATGAGTTCCCCTACAACCATATCAAATCATCTCCATCATCAGTTTGTGTGGGTGTTCAATCAGACTGGCAAAACGGTTTGTAAATGCAACAGCTGTAGCACCGTCAGCAACTCTGTGGTCAAATGCCATGGAAAGTGTCATGATATGACCGATAACGATTTCATCTTGGTCATTGACAATAGGTTGTTTTTTTGTCTTATGAAAAGCAATTATAGCTGTTTCTGGATAGTTGATAATTGGTGTTGCACCGGTACTGCCTAGAGGACCAACATTGCTCATCGTAAATGTGCTGTTTTGCATTTCGATAGGCTGTAATTTCCCAGCTATCGCTTTCTCTGTCAACGTTTTGACTTGTTCATTAATTTCTTTGATTGATTTCTTGTCCGCATCATGGATAACCGGGACAAGTAGCCCATTGTCAGTATTAGTTGCTAGACCAATATGATAATTTTTTTTAAGTAAAATGAGGTCATTTTCTTCATCAAGTTCAGCATTGAAAATCGGGAAATCTTTTAATGAAATAACAAGTGCTTTTATGAGAAATGCAGGAACACTTATTGATTCACCTGACGCTTTTAATTCTTCACGTATTTTAAATAAATTCGACATGTTTACTTCATCAAAATGCGTAACATGTGGAATTGTAAATAGTGATTTCGTCATTTTTTGAGCGATTTTCTTACGTATGCCTCTGAAAGGAATTTCATCAGTAGTTTCTTTCTTGATTGTTATTTGCTGTACTTCCGCAATTGGTTCATTCACTATTTGCTCCCCTTTTAGGAAACGATATACATCTTCTTCAGTTACTCTACCTGACAGATCTGAAGCACGAACATCTTCAATACTTATATTGTTGTCACGTGCAATTTTACGTGTGTAGGGTGTAGCGAGTACCCGGTGAAAAGTATTTAAGGAAGATTTCCCACTTTTTTCACTTGGTAGGATAGCTTTAATGTAAGGATTATGTTTCTCTTCAGTTTGAGTTGGTTGTTTTTCCTCAGAGTTGTTATCTGCCTTGATGTAAATAAGGCTTGTTCCAACTTGGACAGTTTCGCCAGGATTAATAACAATTTTTGTCACTACACCCGAACAAGGTGAAGAAAGTTCTGCAATCATTTTGTCTGTTTGAACTTCCACAAGTGGTTGATCCGTTTTTATTCGATCACCAACCTTTACCAGGTATTGAACAATTTCTCCTTCGGTCATTCCTTCACCGATATCATGCAATTTTACTTCAAGCATTGCATTTCCTCCTTAAAAATGAACAACTTTTTCAATTCCTTTTAGTACACGGGCGGGTGTAGGAAGATAATGTTCTTCTAATGAAAAGAATGGTACCGGTACATCAAACCCTGTTACTCGTTCAATCGGAGCACGTAAATATAGGAAAGATGTATCGTTTATGATTGAAATGATGTCATTGCCAAGTCCACCAGTATTATGTGCCTCGTGAACGATGACCGCTCTTGTGGTTTTCTGCACAGACTGAGAGAGTATATCTCGATCAATTGGATAAAGTGTACGAAGATCTATAATTTCACAACTAATTCCTTGTTGTCCTGCTTGTTCCGCTGCTTTCTCCGCAATTGTAACCATAGCCCCCCAAGCAATAAGTGTTACATCCGTACCTTCACGTACAATTTTTCCTTTACCAATTTCTACGGTGTATTTTCCGACCGGTACTTCTTCTCTCTTTGAACGGTAATTTCTCATCGTTTCTAAGACAAGTACCGGGTCGGGATCTTCCATTGCCGCAATTAATAATCCTTTCGCATCATAGGGACTAGAAGGACAGACTACTTTGATGCCAGGCATGTGTGTGAATAATATTTCCGTACTATCCGAATGGATTTCAGGAGCGCGAATTCCAGCTCCATATGGTGCACGAATGACCATCGGTACGGTGAAATGAGACATCGATCGTGTCCGAATTCGTGAAACATGTGTCATAATTTGTTCGTATGCAGGATAAATAAAACCTAGAAACTGTATTTCTACAACCGGTCTAAAGCCGTTTACGGCTAATCCAATCGATGTACCAATAATACCCGCTTCAGAAAGCGGTGTATCGACTACTCGATCATCACCAAACTTTTCCTGAAGTCCTTCTGTCGCACGGAATACCCCACCGTTTTTACCAATGTCTTCTCCAAGTATGATGGTTCGATCATCCTCTTCAAGCATAATTCTCATTCCATCATTAATTGCTTGAATCATCGTCATCTGTTTAGTCGTTTCGTTTTTTTGATTCGACTCTATCAAGTGGGTCGTCATTTAGCTTTCCCCCTTAAATGTGTAAGATAGGATTCTTTTTGTTCAGCAAGGTGAGCTGGCATTACTGCATATACATGATCGAAAATATCGTCCACTACGGGAGCGGGAAACTGTTCCATTCCTTCTACAGCTGCTTCGATTTCATTATTTATTTTTTTCTTCACTTCTTTTATCCACTCTTCGTCCCAGTAGCCATAATTTTTCATAAACATTTCTAACCGTGAAAGCGGGTCGACAATATTCATTCCTTGTTCATTTGGACGATACTTAGATGGATCATCTGCTGTAGTGTGTGCACCCGTTCTCCAGGTAACCGCTTCTATTAACGTTGGACCATTCCCACTTCTAGCATAATCAAATGCTTTTTTCGTTTCAAAATACACGATAAAACAATCGTTACCGTCAATTCGAATTCCAGGCATGTCATAGGCAACTGATTTTTGTGCAATAGTTGCTGAATTCATCTGTTTTTCAATGGGAAGCGAAATTGCATAGCCATTGTTCTGGTTAAAAAACACGACAGGTACTTTAAACACACTTGCAAAATTCAAGCCTTCATGAAAGTCACCTTCTGACGTGGCGCCGTCCCCAAAGTATGCAATGGTTGCATTTTTTGTTCCTTTTCTCTTTTCAGCCCATGCGGCACCAGTAGCGTGAGGTAGTTGAGTAGCGATAGGAACCGCGGGTGGGAATATATTTTTTCCTTCGGGTGGGACACAACCTTCTACACGTCCATTCCAGTACAAAAGCGCCCTTACCATATCGGCTCCGTAAGTCAACGTTGCTCCATGATCACGGTATGTTGGGAAAATCCAGTCATTTGGTCCAAGAGCAAGCGCACTGCCAACTTGTGAAGCTTCCTGTCCCTCAAAAGGAGCATAAGTTCCGAGACGACCTTGTCTTTGTAAATTAATTGCTTTCCTGTCAAATGTACGAATTCTCATCATATTGAAATAAAATTCTTTAACCAATTTCTCATCAATTTGTTTTTCATATGTCGAATCAATTAAGAATCCTTTATCATCTATAATTTTTTTAATCGGATAGTCAAGTACCATATTCATTGCCTCCTATCATGATTAATTGCGAAATGACCATTTAGGTTTAACTGACGCTGTGTAGAAACCATTCCTTTTCCCTCTGACCTCTATTTTCTTCTCACACATTTTATTTGCTGATTCCATTGTCGACAATCCACTAATTTCAGCCTGTTTGAATACTTCCAATATGGCATCATAAATATGTTTCGTTTTAGCAAGAACACGTTCATGGTTAGTGCCGTACAATTCATCGGCCACCTGGATGAGCCCTCCGGAATTAACAATATAATCTGGTGCGTAAAGTATGCCTTTTTCTTGAAGCATTTTCCCATGGCTTTCATGTAGTAACTGATTGTTAGCAGAACCTGCAATAGCTTTTACTTGAAATTGAGCAATTGTATTATCATTTATAATTCCACCAAAGGCACAAGGTACGAACATATCCGCTTGTTGTGAATAAATATCTTCTTTTGCAACTATTTTTACTGTTCCTGAAGTTTTTGTTGCTATTTCTTCAATCGCTTTCAGACTATCTTCGTTAATGTCAGATACGATTAGATGAGCGCCTTCTTCAAGCAAGCTACTTGCAATTTTAAATCCAACCTTACCAAGACCTTGTATAGCGTATACAAGGCCACCCAAATCGTCTTTTCCATAGAGTACTTGATTGGTTGCTTTTATTCCGTATAAAACACCTGCAGCTGTTGGTATTGATGAATCCCCGCCGCCTCCATATGCTTCCGGTAAACCGTTCACAAAATTTGTCTCTTTCATGGCATGTATAAAATCATCCATATTCGTTCCCATATCAGTTCCGGTAAAAAATCTACCTCCTAATGAATTTACAAATTGACCGAATGCACGGAATAATTCAGGTGTTTTGTCTGTTCTGGGATCCCCAATAATAACTGCTTTTCCTCCACCAAAATCAACATCTGCAGCAGCGCACTTATAAGTCATTCCCTTTGAAAGTCGTAAAACATCTTCCAATGCTTCATCAACACTAGTGTATGGTTGCATACGACATCCTCCGAGTGCAGGTCCAAGAGTCGTATTATGAATAGCTATAATTGCACGCAAACCTGTTGAAGGATCATTACAAAAAACTACTTGCTCATGTTCACTCATTTTGTCGAAAAGTTCAAAATCTCTTGTGATTGACAATTTTTCTGTTATTTTCATTTAAAATGCCCCCTTGAATGTAGCTTTATTAAGAAAGTAGCTTGTTTCAATTTCTCCGCAATCTTTTCTTTAGGTAATATTACTTGCTTCACTTCACCTTTTCCGATTACTCCTAACTGATTTTTCGCCAGTATTTTTGTCAAGACGATATTGTCACGAAGTTCCACTAAAGTTGCTGTTAATGAGACGGTGGAACCAAGTGGAGATGCAGCTACATGTTTAAGTTGTACTGAAGCACCCATACCTTCTTCATGACTCTCCAAAAATGGTAGAATGATTTTACGAGAAACCCACTCCATGTGATATGTCATCGCTACGGTCGAATAGACAGGATGGACAACTTTCCCTTCAAACGCAGCAAACATATCCTCTGTCACAATGATTTCGATTGATTCTTCTCTACCTACTTCCATTCCCGGTTTCATCGTTTCACCTCAATTTAATATGTAGATGCTTCATCATAGACTTTTAACCTAAATATATTTTATAAAGACCTCTTCTATACCAATTAGCAATCCTTTAAACATCAATACAAATAAAATTGAATAAAATATTTGAGATAGGAAAAAAGATTAATTTTCTTTCTAATTGATGACCTTTTTAAAATTCTAGCTTTAAAGTCCCTTGCACTTCTATTTAATTTCGTCACACACTTCATGAAAGCGCTTCCATTTAATATATGACATTACCTTTTCGCATAACACTATTCCAACGTAATATTAACAAACCGTAATATCATAGTCAACAAAATATTCGGAAGAATCATTATTTGAACAAATAGAAGAAATCTATTATGTAATTCTTAATAAAGGGTCCTCCCTTAGTTCACAAAACCTAGGTAAGACCCTTTTTTATTATTTAACTGCTTTTTTAATAAGAGTATCTAATTCATTTCCTGCTTGCTTAATTTGTTTATTTGCTTCGTCCATCATGCTATCAAGTAACTCTTTTACATTGGGAATATGATGAATCAACCCTGCTATTTGACCACTATTAATAAACCCATTATCCATATCTCCTTCGATTGCACCCTTGATGTGTTGTTTTTCAGATGTCATTTCACCAAACTGCTCTAGTGTGATTCCTGACTTTTCTAATTCAATAAGTTTTTTTGAATAAGTTGTCTTTAAAAGCCTTCTCAGCCTTCCAACGGTTCGCCCTACAATTATTGTTTCTGTATCACTAGCATCCACCAGATTTTGCTTGTAAACATCGTGAAATGGCGCTTCCTTCGTTGCAATTAAACGAGTGCCTATTTGTACACCGCTTGCTCCGAGCATAAGAGCAGCTGCGAGTCCTTTACCGTCACCAATTCCCCCTGCTGCAACTACAGGTATTTTAACGCTATTTACTATTTGTGGAATTAGCGTAAATGTCGTAAGTTCAAGGCTAGAGTTGATGCCAGCAGCTTCAAAACCTTCGGCAACGAGAATATCCGCTCCCGCCTCTTGCGCTTTTAGTGCATGTTTGACTGAAGCAACGAGTGCAATGACGGTGATACCATGTTCATGTAGTTTTGCAATATAAGGCACTGGATTCCCTGCTGAAAGGGAAATAATTGGAACGTTATGTTTGATAACCAGATCAATCAGCTCGTTAGTATAGGAAGAAACACTAATTGCTATGTTAACCGCGAAATTCTTATTCGTTTGTTTTTTTGTTTCTCTTATAATATTGTCCACTTCAATTGGAGTCATCGTTCCACATCCAATTGTTCCGAGCCCTCCAGCCTCTGATACAGCAATAGTCAACTGGGCATTACTAATATTCCCCATACCACCTTGAATAATTGGATAGTCAATTCCGAGCATTTCACAAACGTATTTCATCTATTATCCACCTCTACTTAAATATGTTATAGTAAATGCAGTAATAAAACAATTGCAATAATTAGAAAAATGGGGGTAAAACTTTTGATAATCACTTATAAAGGGAAAACACCTGTAGTGGATTCTACAGTTTTCTTAGCTCCGGGATCTAAAATTATCGGGGAAGTTCAAGTAGGGGCAGAATCAACTATTTGGTTTAATACGGTATTACGAGGAGATGAAGGACTAATCTTTATTGGAAAAAGATGTAGCATCCAGGACAATTCAACTATTCACTTATATGAAGATGCTCCTGTTGTAGTAGAAGATGAAGTTACAGTTGGACATAATGTAATTCTACATGGCTGCAAAGTCGGAAAACGCTCGATTATCGGTATGGGTTCAACTATTCTTGATCATGCGGAAATTGGTGAAGAATGCATTATCGGTGCCAACACGTTAATTCCCCCAGGCAAGAAAATTCCACCCAGGTCACTAGTTGTTGGGTCACCGGGAAAAGTTGTAAGGGAATTGAATGACAAAGATCTTGAAATGATACAACTATCCATTGATACATATGTTCAAAAAGGATACGATTATAGGGAAATATTTCCAAATAAAGTAAACGACTAATTAAAAACTGGGTTGCCAATAGGCACCCAGTTTTTAATATAAAGAAATCGATTTTTTCAAAAAAATTCACTCAAGTATAAAGGGATGATTATCTGCATCATACGACTTGTCTTTCCTTCGCATGTCATTGTCTTCTTGGAAAACCATTTCAAAAAACTGACTAGCCGATTGCGCAAGCAACTTATAATATGACTCGAACAAAAGAGCAGCATGATTACCGTTCCATATTTCCGGTAGCAATTCTTTAGGTAGCCCTGGATCAGAAAATAGGAACTTCCGGTATTCATGAACGAGGTTTGTTCTTTCTACGAAACACTCTGCATTCGTCATTTGTCCTTTATTCATCATACTATGATGGACAATGAATTGATTGCTATACGTCGATATGAATTCTTGATATCTTTCAGCAATTTCTTGAAGTGGCCAGCTCTTTTCAACGAGTGCTCTGTCCGCTTGTGGTCCTTTATATTCAGATACGAAGAAATCTACATATGATTGAATACCGTACTTCTCGATGAGAAGGTTCACTTCCTTTTCAAGATTATTAGGTGAAATCCAGCACCCATTTGAAAAGCTACCGAAACCACTCCATAAAAGTTCTTTACGAAGTTCATCGCGAATCTGCCTTTTTTCTTCGGGAATTGTATACATAAGAATACGCCATTTCCCATCCCAATCGTTTGGCATCAATTTGAAAATACGGATTGCAGCTTCTTCAATTCGAGTTTCTCCACGAGGGGTCATGAAATAATAGCTTTTATTCCCCTTTTTCTCCGAATCAAGCCATCCTTGCTTCATCATTCTAGAAACCGCTACACGAACAGATTGTTCATTATGACCAAACTCTTTCAATAAATGAATTAAACTCCCAATCCAAATCTTGTTTCCGTAATGACGAATATAGTCGCCATATATTGTAAAAATCATTGATTGTGTATTCGCCATGTATTCTCACTCTTTCTTCTTTACACTGATTAACGATGTATCATGATACATCCCTTCCCTCATTATATAGTTATATTTCTAAAATGAAAATTAATTACCTGTAAATATCGGATCTCTTTTTTCACTGAATGCATGAAGCGCTTCCATTCGATCTCCTGTTGGGATAGTTAATTCGTAAGCTTTCGATTCAATTGCAAGTCCAGTGTGCAGGTCGGTGTTCATGCCTTGCGTAATCGCATACTTTGCTTGCGTAATTGCAACTGGTCCATTTTTCATGATATTGAATGCAAGCTGTTCACAGGTAACAAGAAGATTTTCTTTCTTCACTACTTTCAAAACGACTCCAAGATCCAAACCTTCTTCTGCTGTGAACTTTCTTGCGGTGAAAATTAGCTCTTTCGCCTTCATCTCTCCAACAAGTCTTGGGAGACGCTGCGTTCCCCCAGCTCCCGGAATGATTGCCCAACTTGTTTCAGTCAGACCCATCTTCACTCCTTCTGCTGCTATTGAGAAATCACATGCAATCATCAATTCAAAGCCGCCACCTAACGCATAGCCGTTGACTGCGGCTATTGTTGGCTGAGGGAGACTTGCAATGCCGTTGAATACGTCTCTGATTTCTTTCACATTTCTTCGAACTTCAGTTTCATTCAAAGTTTTCCGCTCTTTCAAATCAGCTCCAGCACTAAATGATTTATCTCCTGCTCCAGTAAAAATGACCACTTTAACTTCTGGGTCAAGAGAAATCGAGTCCGTCACTTCCTTAAGCTCATGAAGTGTTTGGTAATTAAAGCAATTTAATGATTCTTCTCGGTTAATGGTCACATAGGCAATGTTGTTTTGCTTTCTATATAAAATAGTTGTCATATATTTAGTCTCCTTTTCGAATGGAAAAACTGTCCTACTCCTGCCACAGATCTTCTTAAAAATGTCTGGGCTTTAGGGACAGTCTTTATATAATGATTATTCGTTTACATTCTCAATAATTGCAGCAATTCCTTGACCAACTCCGATACACATCGTTGCTAGACCGTATTTAACATTTTGTTTTTTCATTTCATATAGAAGTGTTGTTAATATACGTGCGCCACTAGCACCAAGAGGATGTCCAAATGCAATTGCTCCACCGTTTACATTTACGATTTTGTCGTCTAATTCTAACTGTTGTATACATTCAAGTGATTGTGAAGCAAAGGCTTCATTCAATTCCACAAGACCAAGATCATTTGTCGTGAGTCCTGCACGTTCCAGTACTTTTCTAGAAGCGAAAATTGGACCAAGACCCATTACATCCGGTTCGAGCCCAGCTGTTGCTCCAGCGACGTATCGAGCTAGTGGTTTGAAATTCAGTTCTTTTGCTTTTTGGGCACTCATAAGGAGTAACGCAGAAGCTCCATCATTTACGCCTGAAGCGTTACCTGCTGTAACGGTGCCACCATCAAATATTGGTTTCAGCTTTGCAAGTTTCTCAAGCGTTGTATCAGGACGAGGATGCTCATCTTGATCTACAGTAATTTTGTTACCTTTCCGGTCTATATAGACCACCGGGACGATTTCTTCAGCGAATCGATTTTCATCCATCGCTTTTTTTGCTAGTTGTTGACTTTTATAAGCAAATAAATCTTGATTTTCTCTAGTTATATTATAACGCTGCGCAACCGTTTCAGCTGTTTGTGGCATAGAATCTGTGCCGTACATTTCTTTTAGCTTATTATTGGTAAATCGCCAGCCGATTGTTGTATCTTGTAGGTCCATATTGCCTCGTCCAAAGGCTTTATCAGGCTTAGCCATAACGAGCGGCGCACGCGTCATACTTTCTGTTCCTCCAGCAATGTAAATATCGCCATCGCCTACTGCGATAGCTCTTGCTGCATACATTACGGCGTCGAGTCCTGAACCGCAAAGACGATTAATAGTGGTCCCTGCCACTTTGACAGGAAGACCAGCGAGCAATGCTGACATACGCGCAACATTACGGTTATCTTCTCCTGCTTGATTTGCATTTCCAAATATAACTTCTTCAATTTCACTTGTCAGAAGGTTTGGATTCCGTTCGACAAGAGCCTTAATAACGACAGCTCCTAGGTCATCGGGACGTACATCTTTTAACGCGCCATTATATCTTCCGATTGGTGTACGAACAGCATCTACTATAACGACCTCTATCATTTCGTAACCAACTCTTCTTCTATTGTATAGTCATATACACCTTTGCCACTTTTTCGTCCTAGGCGTCCAGCTTTTACATATTGTTCTAGAAGTGGCGCAGGACGATATTTTTCTCCAAGTTTTTCATGTAAGTATTTCAAGTTACTTAAACGTGTGTCGAGTCCGACGAGATCCACGAGTTCGAATGGTCCCATTGGATAATTTAAACCTAACTTAATTGCTTTATCTATTTCTTCTGGCGTTCCTAGGCCTTCTTGGAGCATGTAAAAGGCTTCGTTACCAACAAGCGCACTTATTCGGCTTGTGACGAATCCTGGAAATTCATTAATAACGACGGTTTCTTTGCCCATTTTCTCAGCTACTTCTCTAATCCTTTGGGCTGTCTCATCGCTCGTTTCCAAGCCCCGTACAATTTCTACAAGAGGCATTTTATGTACAGGATTAAAAAAATGCATTGCAATTGTTTTATCTGGTCGTTTACCAAAAGAAGCGATTTCAGTCGGGCTCATCGTTGATGTATTTGTTGCAAAATAACATTCAGAAGATGCATGTTCTTCAATTGTTTCAATCACTTGCTTTTTTATAGCCATTTTTTCAGGGACAGCTTCAATAATTAAATCTGCGTACCCAGCTGCTTTGGATAAGTCGCTTTCATAACTTAAATTCTGGCGAGCTTGGTTGACTTGATCTACTGAAATCTTTCCACGCGCAAGACCTTTTTCGAAAATATTATCAATTTCTTGCTTTGCATTTTGCAATGCAGATTCATTAATGTCAACAACTGTCATAGTGTACCCACCAATTGCGCCGACATATGCTATTCCCCTGCCCATCACTCCTGAACCGACGACAACGATATGTTTAATCATTATTTCACTCCTCCTTATTATAATGAAAGAATACGGACAGAGGTTTTAAAAAACCCTGTCCGTAACTTCATTTATTTATTACAGTCCAAAGGGATTCAGAGGACGGCTACCGTAGTATGATAGTATGCTTTTCGTTTCAGAGTAGAGATCTAGTGTTTCAATACACAACTCGCGTCCGAATCCAGATTGCTTATAGCCACCGAATGGCGTTCCAGGAAATGCAGAAAATGGGCAGTTTATCATGACGATTCCTGCTTGTATCTGATTTGCAACACGTGTCGCACGTGCCCCGTCTTTTGACCAAACAGCGGAACCTAAGCCGAACTCTGTATCGTTTGCTAATCGAATTGCTTCTTTTTCATCTTTAAACTTCATAACAACGACTACTGGTCCGAAAATCTCTTCTTTAACAATTGACATGTCATGATTAACGTTTGAGATGATTGTCGGCTCATACCAGAATCCATTTTCGTAGCCTTCAGGTTTTGCAACATTACCGCCGGCAAGGATTTCTGCTCCTTCTTTCTTAGCGGATTGAACATAACCGTCAATTGTATCGAGTTGTCCTTGATCGATAATTGCACCCATATGTGTTGTTTTATCAAATGGGTTGCCTAACTGTAATTTTTTTGTTTTTTCTACAAATTTGCTCATGAATTCATCGTAAATATCTTCATGGACGTATAATCGTGAACGAGCTTCACATGATTGACCTGAGTTGTAGAAAATTCCAAATAAAGAGCCATCAACTGCAGCATCGATATCCGCATCTTCAAATACGAGACTCGGTGATTTACCGCCAAGTTCAAGTGTGACTCGTTTTAACGTTTGAGAAGCTTTGCCCATGATGTCTTTTCCTATAGGCGTTGAACCTGTAAATGCCACTTTATCCACTTTTGGATGCTCAACTAAAAAGTTTCCTACATCAGCGCCAGAGCCTGGAATAACGTTTACTACACCTGCAGGTACACCTGCTTCAAGGCAAATTTCTCCCAGGATAATAGCCGTTAAAGGAGTGAGAGATGCCGGTTTAACGATAACAGAACATCCTACCGCAATAGCAGGTGCCACTTTCCAAGCAGCCATCATGAGCGGATAGTTCCACGGAATGATTTGCGCACAAACGCCTACTGGCTCTTTTTCAGTGTAGTTATGAAATTGACCAGGTACGTTGTTTACTGTTCCACGATGCCCAACGATGGCGCCTGCATAAAACTCGAAATCTTCAATTGCTTGAGTGACTTGACCTTGTGCTGCATGAAGAGATTTACCAGTGTCTAGTATTTCCAATTCAACGATTTCGTTGAAGCGAGTACGCATAATAGAGGAAATTTTATTCAATACTTGTGCACGTCGGCCAATCGGGTACTTCTTCCATTTACCGTTATCAAACGCATCACGAGCCGCTGCTACTGCTTTATTTGCATCTTCTTTTGATGCTTTTGCGACTTCAGCGATTAGTTCACCAGTTGCTGGATTATATGTTTTAATTGTTTCACCTGTACTGCTTTTCACTTTTTCTCCATTAATAATTAAATGATAAAAGTCTCGTTTCGTCGATTCTTGCTCAATTTTATTTTCTCTAATTACTGTCATATTCTTACTCCCCCTATTGACCTGAATAAACAGGTTTTCTTTTTCCCATAAATGCATTGATGCCTTCACGATGATCGTTAGTTAAGCCTGCTATTCGCTGACCTTGTGCTTCTTGCTCAAGGTAATCTTCAAAAGAAAGTTCTGTAACCGCTTTCAATGAACGTTTAATTAACCCGATTGCTTTTGTTGGTAATGCAGCAAGGCGTGTTGCAAATGCAGTAACATCTTCTTCCCATGTTTCCACTGATATTAGTCGATTTGCCAGACCCATATCTACTGCATCAGACGCAGATACTTTTTCTCCCAAAATAGATAGTTCTGCAGCTTTAGCCTGACCGACTAACTGTGTTAAATAATAGAGATTACCAGAATCCGGTATGAGACCAACATGTACGAAAGCGTTTAAAAAACTAGCACGTTCCGATACAAGCCTGAAATCACATGCAAGTGCAAGACTGAATCCTGCCCCAGCTGCAACACCGTTAATTGCTCCGATAATCGGTTTTTCACATTTTCTAATTTGCATAATCATTGGACCGTAATGATCTCTTAACACTTGGCCATGATCCATATTCTCATCGACTTCTGATAAATCCTGTCCTGAACAAAATGCCCGTCCTTCACCTGAAATAACAACACAACGAACTTGGTCATCATTGGAGGCAGCTTTGATCGCTTCTTTAACTTCACGGTTCATTTGTGCAATAAATGCATTCAGTTTGGTAGGTCTATTTAAATAAAGCCATGCAATTCCGTCTTTGACATCATAGCGAATTGTCTCAAACATTCAAGAACCTCCTTACTTCCCTTGATAATCCGGTATTCTTTTTTCAATAAAAGCATTCATGCCTTCTTTTTGATCTTGAGTTGCAAACAATAGGTAGAAGTTTTTACGTTCATATTGCATTCCTTCATATAAAGAAGAGTCCACTGCTTTATTCACCGAGTCCTTTATCAGACGCATGGACAGTGGTGGCTGTTTAGAGAGTCTGCCTGCAAACTTCATCGTTTCTTCCATTAAAAGTTCTGGTGCTACGATTTTATTAATGATTCCGTGTTTTAGAGCTACTTCCACAGAAATACGTTCTCCAGTCCATAGCCATTCTAATGCTTTTGTGCGCCCGACAAGTTTAGTTAGGCGCTGCGTTCCACCTGCACCGGGCATTACGCCAAGACCGACTTCTGGAAATGCAAATTCGGTATTACTTGCTGATATTAGTACATCACAGCAAAGAGCAAGCTCGAATCCACCACCGAAAACAAACCCATGAACCGCGCCAATGATTGGCTTTTTAATAAGTGCTAAACGATCCCATTCAGCAAATTGATTCAATAATTCCAGACTGATTGGATTAGCTTCAGTCATTTCATCGATGTCTGCTCCCGCTGAAAAGGCTCGACCTTTTCCAGTCAGTACGATGACACGGACAGTTTCGTTACGATCAAATGCCTCCATTGCTACAACTATTTCACTTATCATTTTAGTATTCAAAGAATTTAACTGACGGGGACGATTCAGTTCAATTACAGCAGTGCTTCCCTTTGAGTAAGTTTCAATGAAATCAAAATTGCTCATTAAGCATCTTCACCAATCATTAATGTTACTAGATTCCCTGCAAATCCCATCAAATCCTTGCCAGAAGCTTTCCCTTCAGCTGAGCGTAAACCTTGCTGCAATGCCTCCAAGTTATCGTAAGTCATCTCACATGTAAGGTAATATTTCCCTTCTCCACCCATTGGAGATCCTGTAACTTTAGTCACTTTCATTTCACGAAGTCCAGGAATTTTAGCTGTTAGGGGTCCATGTACATTAAAATAGTGATTATCAAATTCCTCTTTGTTTTCAGGGTGTTTATATAGTGCGATTAATTTAGCCATTTTACTATTCTCCTCACTTTACATTAGTGTAGAAACAGGTTTCATTGCTTCAAATACGTTTTTACAACTCTTACAATACAAAATACTTCTGCATGCAGTAGGTCCGAAAATATTATCCATAGTCACGTATGTAGATCCACAATATGCGCAATCTACGTGCCAAGAGCCGTCTTCTTCAAAATGACGAGGTGGTGGAGCAATTCCAAACTTCCGCAAATTCACATGTCCTTTTTCTGTAATACGGTCTGACGTCCATGGAGGGTGGAAGACGAAATCTACTTCAACATTGCCAACTTCCGGCAATTTTTTGAGAGCATTCATTGTATTTAATTTAATAATCTCAAGTGCAGGGCATCCTAAGAAAGTCGGAAGTAAAACTACTTTTACGTTATTTCCTTGTGTGGTGACTTCTTCCACCATTCCAAGGTCAATAATGCTGACAGAGTCAATTTCAGGATCTTTTACATTCATTAATACTTGATATACGAGCTCGGTAGAAACTTCTACAAGTTTAGTCATTACGATACTCCTTTCCATATACTGATTACCAGACTGCAACTGGATCAAGATTGTAAACTTCGGAAAGTGTGATAAGTGCTTCATCCAAGTCTTTCGTATGTTCTCCGTTCCGCCCATTTTTAATGGGGTTATCTGGAATTAATGGAACTTCCATTTGAAGAGCAAGAAACACTGGGGCAATACTTGTTTTCCAATTTTCCTTTAATTCTTCCTCGGTACCTATTAGTCTATTAGTCTCAATCGCTTGCTTTTGGTTGCCATAGGAAAATACATCTCCAAAATCATCCATTACGAGGGTAATAGCATCATGCATTTTCTTTTTCGCTACTTCCGTTGAACTCATTAATTGTTTAAACCATGTTTCCCAGTGTAGTCTGTGATAATAAAGTTCCATTCTCACTTTTACAGCCGCTTCTGCAACTGGTCTGTATGAACTTTCACATAAAGAGTCAATCTTTATCTTTTTCGCCTGTGTGTAAAAATAACTTCTTACAACTGCATATGCCCAGTCATATTGGGGTGTTTCCATATAGTAGCCTTCACCATTAACCCGTTCAGTCAATATGCTGTTTTTTCTTTCGTGTGCCACGCGACAATGAGCAAGTTCATTAGCTTCTCCCACACCTAAATCTTCAAGAAGCTTGTAGTACATTGCTGCATGCCCCATGCTATCTTGACTAATTGAAGAAGAAGCGATATCTGCCTCAATATGGGGAGCGAGTCCTAGCCATTCAGATCCACGGTAGGAGTACATAAAGTCATCATCCGCCAGTTGCAATAACAAGTCTTTAGTCGCTTCAATATATTCGGGGCTCATTAACTTATCATGACTTTTCATTTTCTTTCCCCTCCCCATGACAGTATCTCTTTTTCATCCAACATTCCTTGTTCATACTTGCGCCACTTTTTCTTTAAGTAGCCATATCCTTTGGTCGTGCGGTAATCTTTATTTTCAAGCCTACCGAGAGTCATTTTCTCTTCGCTACTCATTTTTCTAATGTGCTTTCTATTTACAATCCAAATGTCAGCAACCGGTTCGCGACGCATGAAATTTTCCTGTGCCAAAACGAATGCCATATCTTCATTTGGAGCAAGTAAGCTAAATTGGTACTGAAATGCCGAGCTCGACGTTCGCTTGCTAAAAATTTCAAATTCTTGATAAAAATTCTCTTCAGCCATTATTCTCTGTCTCCTTTCTCTATCTGACTGTTGCGCTTAGTGCATCCCGTACCCATGAATTATATTCATAAGAATGACGGCGCAGATTCAGACGTTCTTGTGAACGTGGTCCTTGGTTTTTAATGATTTTCTTAAATTCATTCCAATCTGGCTGTTTGTACGACCACAAATTGCTTTCTGCATCATAGTTGAGAGTTGGGTCAGGAATCGTTAACCCGAGTGATAATATTCGTGGAATGTATTTGTCAAAAAATAGTTGTCTAAATTCTTCATTTGTTTTTGTACGGATCTTATATTTAATCGTCAAGTCTTGTTTAGATGAACCTGTTGTTTCTTTGCTGGCAGGTCCAAAGAACATAAGCAAAGCTTCCCACCAACGATTTAAAGATTCCTGGACCATTGCTCTTTGCTCATCTGTTCCTTCTGCTAACGCCATGATAATTGATTCACCGTGTTGAGCATGAAATACTTCTTCTGCACAAATACGCTGCAGTGCTCTAGCGTATGGTCCGTATGAAGCTTTAAGCATATTTGTTTGTGTAATGATAGCCGCTCCATCAACCAACCAGCCTATAACTCCTGCATCTGCCCATGTTTTTGTTTCCATGTGGAAAACATTATGGAATTTTAAGTCTCCGTTGAATAAGTCTTGCATTAAATCTCCACGATTTTTGCCATATGGCAAAAGTAAATCTTCTGTTACTCGAAGAAGAAGTTGACCATGTCCCATTTCATCCTGAACCTTCGCCATTATGCCTAGCTTTCTATTAAGAGTAGGTGCTTTGGGTACCCATTCCTTCTCAGGTAGTGCCCCCATTATTTCACTCATTCCATGCATGGAAATTAATTTAATCAATGTCTGCCTATACTCTTCAGGCATCCAATCATCTGCTTCAATTTTATCCCCAGCTTCAATTCGCTGCATAAAGAGTCCTAACTGTTCTACCTGTTCTTCTGCCGTATTGAGTAAACTCGTCATTTAAGATCCCCCTTTATTTAAGGTATGTAATCCTGCTGGTGTATATAACGACATTTTAACGGAGTTGTATAATATAGTTATATATAAAGTCAGTATATTACATCAATATATAAAAATCAAATGTTCTGATAAATTTAATTGTTTTCCATTCTATTATATTTAGAATACTTAAATAACTAAGTTAAACTTCCTCAAGAATAATAGGGTGTTCTGATACTTTAATTGAATCCGTTGGGCATCCTTCGAATGCATCTTCTAAATCATCGTATAAATCTTCATCCACTTTGGACTGTCCTTTATTATCATCGAGATTTACGAACGCAAAGCCTTCACTGTCGTAATCAAATATTTCTGGGGCACTCGCTCCACATGCTCCACAGGCGATACATGTTGTCTGATCAACAATAGTATATTTAGCCATACCACTCATCCCTTCACATTTTTTATCGAACTTGATGTCATTCAAAGTATCATTTTTACTTTCTCGGTTACCACTTGCTCCATAAGCGTTGTACTATGAGTTGCTTGTACTCTTGCAGTTGGATCGACGTAAACCTTAGCATTACTAACCGCCGTCGGTGCCTCGCCAAATCCACTTGCAATCAATTTCACTTTTCCTTCATACGTACATATGTCTCCTGCTGCGTAAATACCCTCTATATTTGTTTCCATTTTTGAGTTGACAACAATGCTATTCTTTTCTATTTCAAGGCCCCAATCGTTAATCGATCCAAGTGAAGAAACAAAACCGTAATTTACGATGACTTCATCAACTTCAACTATAATTTCTTGAAGGCTCTTTCCTTTTTCAAAAACAACTTTTTCTATTTTATTCTCACCAATAAATTTTATAGGCACGTAAGGGGTCATGATATTGACAGTTGAGTTCATTAAGTTTTCAACACTAGACTCATGAGCACGAAATTTATCTCTACGATGTACAAGTGTCACTTTTTTGGCAATTGGTTCAAGCATTAGTGCCCAATCAACAGCAGAGTCACCCCCACCAAATATTTGTACATTCTTATTTGCAAACTGATTTAAATCTTTTATGAAGTAATGCAAGTTTTTTCCTTCAAATTTATCCGATGTATTAAGTTTAATTTTTTTTGGTTGAAATGCACCGTTACCCGCTGTAATAATTATGGCTTTAGAATAATGAACTGCACAATTTGTCGTCAGTTTAAAAATTCCATTTTCTTGTTTCTCCACTTGTTGAACATCCTGTTCAAGTGTGATAACCGGCTCGAACTGAGACATTTGATCTGTCAAATTATCAATGAGGTCCTGTCCTCTTATTTTTGGGAATCCAGCAATGTCATAAATATATTTTTCAGGATATAAAGCAGATAACTGGCCACCAAGTTGTGGTAGGCTTTCAATAATATTGACTGACATTTTTCTCATACCTGCGTAAAATGCAGTAAATAGCCCTACAGGCCCCCCACCAATAACAATCAAATCGAAGACTTTTTTATCGTTATTCATTAATAAATTCCTCATTTCCCAGTTTTATTCTTCAATGTTTAAGTGTATATTCCAATTTAACAGTTATTATTTAAATTAAGGATACCTTCAGACTTATTCTCCTGTTCCACATGCCTTTTTAATTAGTAACAGTAATTTACATGTATTGTATTGATTTAAATAAGACACCCCCTCGGTTTAGCGAATCAACTTAGTTATATAACTTAATTTAAACGTTAACTTTAATATGTGTTATACAAATTATTTTAATGGAAAACCAAAACACTGTCAACACTAGTTTCTGAAAATTCATTAAAATCACTTAATTTAATTCACTATTCCAATTATATGTGATATTGTTTTGAGTAGTAATATATCTATTTCTCGTCTGTCGTTTAATTTATGTTTCATGATATTAAAATATTATAGTTAAGGAGGAAGAATATTTAAATGATGAAGGCTTTCCTGGGTGAAACGGAATGCTACCGGAATGCGATAGTTAGTGGCGTCAATTTCACTGCGCTTTTCAAGGTTTTTTCTATTAAGCATTAACTCAAAAAATCAATAATTATAATAATCCTTTTGCAACAATATTACGATCGGGAGTAATTTCATTAAAATATTGAATAATGAAAGGTGTGGCATAATGCAAAAGCGCATTGACGAATCTATTGTACACAAGGAACACTATGATGAAATTCGCAACATTTTAGAAAATGAGCCCTACGCACAGTTTCTCGGCATGAAGCTAACCGAATTCGGACCTGGAACGGCCACAGCAGTATTAGTTCCTACTGACAATATGTTGAACTCACATAACACAGTTCACGGAGCAGTTTTATTCTCACTAGCTGATTACGTTTTTGCGGTTGCGAGTAACTCATTCGGAAAAACTGCTGTTGGAGTTACAACGACAATGAACTTTATGTCTTCAGGTTTTCCTGGTGAAACAATCATGGCTGTTGCTCGCGAAGAAAAACGAAACCACCGTCTTGCTTGGTATAATATCGAGATAAGAAATGAAAAAGAGCTCCTTGCAACGATGCAAGGAATGGTTTATCGAAAAAACGAATACTTCATATCGATTGAGTAACAAGTAAATCTTGATCGTTCATTTAATTCAATTAAGAATTCTTCTTAAAATTAATTTCATCTGAGAATTCTAATAAAGTGGGAAATAAGAACCCTTCTGCATGGCTTAGTTATTAAACTAAACCTCGCGGGAGGGTTCTTAATGGTCGAGCTTTCATTACTTAAAAGATTGATATAAACTCTAGGTCATGAAAAATAAGTTTCCTCCAATAAAATAACCAAGATACCGAAAGTGGTATCTTGGTTATTTTATTGATTATTTAAGTAAAATCCATTCTCCATCTTTTACTACAGCCATTACTAAGCTATCAGCCGTTAAACCATTATGATCTTTATCTGTGTAGTTAAATACACCAGTTGTTCCAACCCAATCGGTAACATCATTTTCTAAATAATCACGAATTGATTCACGATCAGTTGCTCCGCTTTCCAATGCGTCGATAACTAGCATCAAGTTATCATAGCCGTATGAGCCGAAGTTAGTTGGCTCGCTGTCGTACTTATCTGTGTAATCTTTGTAAAAGGAAGAAATAACGTCATACTGGACATCGTCGGCTGAAATCTGACTCGGGAAGAGTAGCTTACCCGTTGGAATAATTACACCTTCAGCAGCATTCTCAGCCAATGTAATAAAGTTTTGATTTGCAATTCCGTGACTACCGATAATTGGTAAGTCGATACCTAATGCACGTGTGTTTTTGGCGATTACTGCTGGACCAGGGTTTGTACCCCAAACAAGAATCGCTTGTGCTTTTGCACTGTTAATTTTTGTGAGTTGCGCACTCATATCCGGATCTTTGGTGTTGTAGCTTTCTTTTGCTACGATTTCAATATTATATTCATCTGCAAGTGCTTCCATCTGTTCGAGTCCACTTGTACCAAATGCGTTAGAGTCAACAATGGTTCCAATCTTGTTGATTCCCTGCTCATTCATGTAAATATAAACACGCTCAACCGCAAGTCTGTCAGATTGAGGTGTTTTGAATACCCATTTTGAATCTTCAACAGGTTCTACGATATGTGTACTTGCTGCCGCCGAAATCATTGGAACTTCCTGTTGCATAGCAATCCCTTTAATCGCAAGGCTCTCACCACTACCAGATGAACCAAGAAGTACAAGAACCTCTTCATCATTGATCAAGCGATTTGCTTCCTGTGTCGCTTTTTCTTGAGTTGATTCATCATCAGCCATAACAATATTCAATGGTATTCCGTTTATGCCGCCATCGCTATTTATTTTCTCTTCTATTAACTTAGTAGCATTCCATTCCGGCTCACCAAGTGGACTATTTGGTCCAGTTTTTGAGTAGATAACTCCGATTTTATATTCACTCACCTCTGAGTCTTCATCACCAGTTTTCTTGTTTGCACTATCACTACATGCTCCTAGAATCATTGTGGCCATTATAGCCATAAGTAATGTTAAAAGTAATTTCTTCATTATATTTATCCCCCATTTTAGTTTACTGTGTGACCAAGGTAAGCTTCTTTTACTTCAGGATCATTTAACAACTGTTTAGAGTTCCCGCTTTTGACAATCATACCGTGGGAAATTACATAGCCACGATCAGCAATTTTTAACGATGCCGTAACATTTTGTTCAATCAACAATACTGTCGTACCGAATTCAGCACGTAAATTCCTGACAAGTTCAAGTACATCTTTCGCAATAAGAGGTGCTAATCCGAGAGTAGGTTCATCAAGTAGAAGTAACTCTGGTTCAGACATTACTCCCCTTGCGATAGCTAGCATCTGCTGTTGCCCACCAGACATCGTTCCTCCTAACTGATCCTTCCTATCTTTTAAAATTGGAAATAAATTAAAAACTTTTTCAATATTATTTTCAATATTTTTCATCTTTGTTTTTTTACGATGATGATAGGCACCTAAATATAAATTGTCTAGTACAGTCATCGTTGAAAATATTTGTCGGTGTTCAGGAACGTGCACAAGATGTTTTTCAACAACTTTTTCTGCTTCCATTCCAGTAATGTTAGTACCCTGATACAATATCTTACCTTCAGTAGGTTTTAAAAGTCCTGAAATCGTTTGCAATAATGTTGTTTTACCAGCTCCGTTTGCTCCAAGCAATGCAACGATTTCTCCTTTATTAACAGATAAAGAAATGTTATTTAACGCTTGAATAGGACCATAACTGACCGATAAACCTATAACATCTATTAATTTACTTTTACTCATACCACCCCCTCCATAACTTCACTATTATCTATATCAGCACCTAAGTAGGCGGTAATCACGGCTTCATTCTCTTGGATTTCTTTCGGTGTTCCTTCGGCTATTTTCGTGCCCTGATCTAAAACGATAATCTTCTCACAAATTCTCATGACAAGATCCATGTCATGCTCTACAACTAAAATTGTCACACCTGAATCACGCACTTTAGTAATTAATTCACTCATTTCCAACGTCTCTTTATGATTCAGTCCAGCAGCTATTTCATCAAGTAATAGCAGTTTCGGTTGTGTGGCAAACGCTCTTGCAAATTCAAGTAGACGTAACTTTCCGAGTGATAAGCTAGCTGCCTTCTGATCAAAAAGATTCTCCATACCAAAAAATTCTAAATAACTCATGGCCTTGTCATATACTAGTTTCTCCTCACTTCTTGATCCTAGAAGAAGTGACACCATTCCCAAAAAATTGGTCTTTGTTTGCATATGTTGACCAACCATTACATTCTCAATTACCGTCATACTTTTAAATACCTGTATGTTTTGGAAAGTACGAGAAATTCCTAACGGCGCAACTTGATAAGCAGGTAGTTTATCAATTCTATTTCCTAAAAATGTAATACTTCCGGTAGTAGGTTGATAAATAGATGAGATCATATTAAACATTGTGCTTTTTCCTGCACCATTTGGTCCTATTAGACCGACGATTTGTCCATCTCCAACCGTAAATGAAACTTCATTGTTTGCAACAATGCCACCAAACTTCTTTGTAATAGAGTCAATCTTTAACATCAAACCGCCTCGCTTTCATAACACTAGGTTTATCTAGTTTTATAGTCGACTTTTTTGACAATATAGAGTTAATCCAATCAGCTGCAGTAGGGAACAATCCCCGAGGTACAAAAATGACAACAAGCATTAAAATTAAGCCGTAAATGACATGTTCAAAGTCACTTGTAATGAAAGTAAACTTACCTCCAAGCATATGGACGACAATACCAATCATCTTAATTAGTAATGTACCTATTAGTGCCCCCCATACACTACCGCTTCCTCCCAGTACAACCATCGCCAAGAAAAGAATTGATGCGTTAAATGTAAACATTGACGGTGAAATACTATAGCTCATATGCGCAAGCAACCAGCCGGCCAGTCCGGCAAACATGGCACTTAGAATGAATACTTGCATTTTATATTTCCCTGTATTCACTCCCATCGAACTAGAAGCTATTTCACTGTCATGAATAGATCGAAGAGCTCTACCAACTCTCGAATGAACAATATTTAATGAAAGAATTAAAACGATGATGACAAAAAACCATACGAGGTAATAATAAGGAACTCCTTGATTAATCGTGTAACCAAATAATTCAAGTTGAGGAATTCCAAAAAATCCTGATGCCCCCTTTGTCACTCCACGAAATTCTACCAATAGTGTATGTACAATTATTCCTAATGCGAGCGTCGCCATTGCTAGATAGTACCCGCTTAATCGAGACATCGTATAGCCCATAATAAAAGCTAGCAATCCTGGAATAATTAGTGCTAATGGTAGGGTTATCCATGGACTCCAACCCATTGTTACTGTCAATATAGAAGTTGTATATGCACCAATGCCATAAAAGGCTGCCTGTCCAAGTGATATTTGTCCTGCATAACCCATCAATAATCCGAGACCAATCGCGATAATAGCATATATGCCTGCGAATGTTGCGTGCGTTAAGTAGAATGACTGTGTGATTATAAGCGGGAATATAAGGACCGCTAAAGTAAAAATAAGTACGCCCATCCACTTTGTTTGTTGAACCCCTTGCAGTTTCATCATAATCCTCCTTTTCCAACGCTTTTTTCACCCAAAATGCCACTTGGACGAATTAACAAGATTAAAAGAATTACAGAAAACGTAATCACATCCTTCATCCCAGAGCTAATATAACCAGCACCTAACGATTCCAATAACCCGATCAATAACCCACCAATTACAGCTCCTGGTGCACTTCCAAGGCCGCCCAATATTGCCGCTGAGAAACCTTTAATACCAAGCATTGTACCCATGTCGTAAGATGGAAACATAATAGGTGCTATAGCTAGTCCAGCCAATGCTCCGAGCGCTGCACTCAATGTAAATGAAAGTGATGCCATTTTTTTCGGGCTGATTCCCATCAATCGTGCTGCTAAAGGATTGATTGAGGAAGCTTGAAATGCTTTACCAACCATTGTTTTATTAATAAGAATATAAAGTAGTGAGACCACAACAAGCATTATTAAAATAACCCAAATTGCTTGCGGTGTAATTGTGGCTCCTACAATATTGACTGGTTTATTTTCCGTAAATGGGTCAACACGTAATTGATCTTTTCCCCACACCATACTTGCTATTCCGCGGATAAATATAGCCGTTCCGATTGTTAATATGATAAGACTAATGGGATTTGCTCCCTTTGCCCTTCTAATTAGAACAAACTCCATTAACCAACCTATTATTGAAACAAAGACAATTGTGACTATAAATCCTAGCCAGTAGGGCATTCCAAAAGACGATAAAGAGTACATCGTCAATCCACCCAACATCACAAATTCTCCTTGAGCTAGATTTATAACCTTTGTAACACTATAAATAGTAACGAAGCCGAGGGCGACAATTGCGTAAATACTGCCAATTGTCAGTCCTGTTAAAGTAAACTGAAAAAAGTCCCCCATTATACACACTCCTTTTCCGATTTGCTAGATTATACCCCCAATGGGCTTTGTTTCCTTTTATCGACAAGTCGGATTGCCTTTCCTTCCGAACGTGGAATAGTTTTAGGCGGGTTCACAACAATATCAATCGTAATTAAGCAAGTCGATTTCATTTGGTGTTGAATAGTTCTTTTTAACAGAGTGATTGTATCGTGTTTTAAATCTTTGCCAACTTCATCGAAAAGAATCGTTTCACACTCTACATGTAGCTCTATACCATCCATTGCCCCTTTCCGTATTAAATGGATTTGATAAACTGGTACGAGTCCCCTTACTTGGAGAAGTACTCTTTCCATTTCAGATGGAAAAACATTCACACCTCGAATAATAATCATGTCATCAGTCCTGCCTTTGATACGTGACATTCGGGTAGTCGTTCTTCCACATTTACATTGCTCCCGGTTGATAGACGCTATATCTCCAGTACGATAGCGGATAATTGGTAGCGCTTCCTTTTGAAGACTAGTAAAGACAAGTTCTCCACTTTCTCCATCCTCAACAGGCTGAAGTGTATCCTTATCAATTACTTCTACATAGAAATGATCTTCTGCTATATGAAGTCCGTTCTGTTCTTCATGACACTCAACTGCTACACCAGGTCCCATAATTTCACTTAACCCATAAATATCAACTGCTTTAATATTCAGTTTTTTTTCAAGAGTAGAACGCATTTCTTCTGACCATACTTCCGCTCCGAAAATACCGTAATCAAGATTAGTCTCCCGTGGGTCAATTCCCATATCTTCCATCTTTTCAACAATGCTTAGAATGTAAGAAGGTGTTCCACAAATACCTCGGGGCTTCAAGTCGTTAATTAATGTAATTTGTCGATCTGTATTTCCACCAGAAATTGGAACTGTAATAACACCAAGTTCTTCTGCTCCTTGATGAAGTCCTAGACCACCAGTAAATAATCCGTAACCGTATGCGTTATGAAAGACATCTGACTTTTTGCCACCCGCTGCAACAATTGCTCTTGCAACTATAATTCCCCAATTCTTTAAATCGTTTTTGGTGTAACCAACTATTGTCGGTTTTCCGCTTGTTCCTGATGAACCGTGAATTCGATTAATATTTTCCAATGGTTCTGCAAATAGTCCGTAAGGATACGTATCACGAAAATCTTTCTTTATCGTAAATGGAAGTTTAGTAATGTCGTCAATAGTTTGAATATCCTCGGGTTTAATTCCAAGCTCATCAAACTTTTTTTTATAAAAATCTACATTTTCATATACCTTTTTTACTGTTGACTTTAGTCCATTCAACTGCCATTCTTGCATTTGAGTACGTGATGCTGATTCAATTTCCGGATTATACATATCATTTCCCCCTTATTCAAAGTTATATTTTTATAATATTTTAATCACTCATTACTTTTCTTGTTTTTTATTCATGAAAACAAGAATTAATATTAGCTTTACTTGTTTATTAATCAAACCTTCTATTAATACGATGGGTTACATTCGGCATATTTAAATTCATCATTCCTAATCCCCCTTAATTAAATGTATGTAATTATCGCATAACGAAAAGTGAACGCAATTACAAATATAGTTATACGTGATTGCATTAATAAATATTAAATTAGCATTACTTTTAGAGTATAACGTTTTAGAAACGATATATTTATATTTGGTAATATGATTACAGATTAATGGTGATTAACAAAGAAGTCAATAGTAATCTCTGAAAATTCTAATAAATCATTTTATAAGAACATTCAGGATTTAATTTATTTGTGAGCAAACACTATGAAAACACAAAAAACTCGAAGTGCTAGGATTGTTATCCTAGCACTTCGAGTTCATCATATTTAACTTTGTAGATTATTATTAATAATTCATCTTATTTTTCGAAATCATCAGTATTAAATTTATCTAACATCGTGATTGTATCAACCAGATGGTTATTAAAAATTTGTCGAGCTACTTGAAGCAATTCAGCAATCATAGGATCTCTTAAAGAATAGACCACCCGATTTCCCTCTTTGGTCCCAACCACTATATTTTTAGCTCTTAAGATGGTTAATTGTTGTGAGACAGCCGATCCTTCACTACCAACAATTGTTTGAATCTCATTTACGTTCTTATCTCCTTCGGCCAATAGCTCAAGAATTTTAATTCTAAGAGGATGTGCGAGCGCTTTAAAAAAGTCGGATTTAAATTGACCAAGTTCATGATTCATGTGATTGCCTCTCTTTCTTTCCATACAATAAATTTACTTTTCTACTTTTCGTAAGTACCACTAGATAATGCCGTACACTCTCTAAAAGCAAAATGTTTACATCCTAAACATTTATCTCTATTTAAATGCTCCAATGCCGAATTAATGGCATCTCCTGTATGTTCAAAAAAATGTTCTTCACCTAATAAATCAGCTAACCCAGTATTTATTAATAGTTTTTTAGGTTGTGGTTTAATTCCTGAAATTAGTACGACACCATGTCTGGAGAAGTCTTTTACAATACTAGTGAGATAGGCTTCTCCGGTTGTATCCATAAAGGGAACTTTCCCCATTCTTAACAGCAAGACCTTAGGTTTAAAGTCAATAGCTTTCATAATCGTTTGTTCAAAAGCTTGTGCAGCTCCAAAAAATAAAGGACCATCTATTGTATAAATACTAATTTGAGGACAGTCATGAATTGATGACACCATACTCTCATCTATTTTATCATTCTTATGTTGTGGGTTAGGAAGTCCTTTTACTGTAACTACAGTGTCACTCATCCTTTTTATAAGTAAAAGACCAGCTAATAGAAGACCTATTTCCACTGCGACTGTAAGATTTACAAAAATCGTAAGTAAAAAAGTAACCGTTAGAACGACTGAATCGGTTGTTTTAGTTCTTAACAACTGATAAAAAATATGGCGTTCACTCATATTCCAAGCGACTACCATTAATATCGGTGCCATACTCGCTAATGGAATACTCGATGCAAACGGCGCAAAAAGCATTAAGATAAGTAATACAATAACACCATGGATAATACCTGAGAATGGAGAAACAGCTCCATTTTTAATATTTGTCGCTGTTCTAGCAATTGCTCCAGTGGCTGGAATCCCACCAAATAATGGAGTGACAATATTTGCGATACCTTGACCGACTAATTCACGGTTACTATTATGCTTAGTATTAGTCATACCGTCTGCGACAACCGCAGAAAGTAAAGATTCAATACTACCAAGTACAGCAATAATAAATGCTGGAACAATCATCTGTTGAATTCTCTCGAACGTAATTTCGGGAATCCGAAAGTTAGGAAGTGTATTTGGTATTTCCCCAAAGGTTGAACCAATCGTAGCTACTTGATTTGGAAAAAGTAGACTAGCAGCAATAGTCGAAAGCACTAAACCGATTAGTGGTCCAGGAATTTTAGGGAAAAATTTTGGTGTTAGTATTATTATAATAAGACATATTACAGCTGTCAGGACACTATAAAAATTAATACTTGGAAAATGTATAATTATTTCTCGAAGGTTGCTATAAAATGTTTCATGTTTTTCTACACCTGTTAGTCCTAGGAAATTGGCAATTTGACTTACAAAAATGATAACAGCTATTCCGGAAGTAAAACCAATTGTTACAGGTCTAGGAATAAATTTTATCAAAGATCCAAACTTAAAAATACCCATCAATAATAAGATGATACCAGCTAAAAACCCTGCAATTAACAGATTTTCATATCCATACACCATGACAATTCCAAATAATATGGGAACAAATGCGCCAGTAGGTCCGCCTATTTGATATTTAGATCCACCAAATATTGCAATTAGTACACCACCGATGATACTCGTGTATAATCCATACTCAGGTTTTACGCCAGAAGCAATTGCGAATGCCATTCCGAGCGGGATAGTAATAACGGCAACGATAAGACCTGCCAATAAATCTTTTTGAAAACCTTGTAGTGAATATCCACTATATCTCCCACTAAAGTTAAATTTTCTCTTCATACGCAACCTTCTCTTTTTTATATTTGTATATCTGATTATTTGAATATACTAATACTAAAATTAACATGATTTTAGTTTTTTGTCAAAGAAATTTATATAGATAAAAATTTTCGGAATACCAAAAGACCTCACCATAAAAACGGTAAGGTCTCTCAATGACTTATAGGGAAGAAAATTGCTTTCAAATGGACAATTATGCTTCTAATTAAAAATTTTCATTATTCATAATATGATTGATTCTCTTCTTGACACACACTTAAAGTGCTTTATCGTCAACCGAATTCAACCATTGTTCAATTGGGGCAATTACAGATTCAACACAGCCATCTTCAAATGGTGAAATCAAGTTTGCTTCTTGGACAAGAGCAGTAAATGACAAACTTCCACCAAGCTTACATAAGTGGACGTAATCTGCCCAAGCTTGTTCACGATTCTCAAGCGTACGTTTAAAGAACTGGAACGCACATATTTGAGCTAATGTATAATCAATGTAGTAAAAGGGCTTTGATAAATATGACCTTGTCTTTGCCAAAATCCACCTCTGTTTAAATAGTCATTACCATCATAGTCACGGTGAGGTAAATATTTTTCTTCTATCTCTTTCCATGCCAATTTACGAGCAGCAGGAGAGACTTGTGGGTTTTCATATATATAGTGTTGGAATTCATCCACTGCTACACCATAAGGTAAAAATTCTAGCGAGCTGCTCAAATGGGAGAATTTATATTTATCTGTATCTTCCTTGAAAAAGTTCTCCATCCATGGCCATGTTAAAAATTCCATACTCATTGAATGAATTTCACATGCTTCAAATGTTGGCCAGATATATTCTGGTATTTCAAAATGACGACTCGAGTAGACTTGAAATGCATGTCCAGCTTCGTGCGTCAATACATCAATATCTCCTGAAGTGCCATTAAAGTTAGAGAAAATAAAAGGTGCTTTGTATTCCTCGATATATGTGCAGTAACCACCACTTGCCTTACCTTTTTTCGCTACCAAATCCATTAAGTTATTGTCAATCATGAAATCAAAGAATTCACTAGTTTCTCGTGACAATTCATTATACATCTTTTTGCCGCCTTCAATTATCCACTCTGGTGAACCTTTAGGTGTGGCATTTCCCGTCTTATAATTAAAGGGTTCGTCATAGTATTTATAGTCGTCAAGACCAATTCGTTGTTGTTGACGATGTTTTAATTTAGAAGCCAACGGAACAATGAATTCCTTTACTTGATCCCGGAAATTTTTTACCATTTCTGAATCATAATCGGTACGAATCATTCGATAATAGCCAAGTTCTACAAAGTTTTTGTAGCCCAATGTTTGGGCAATTTCTGTACGAACTTTGACCAGGTCATCATAAATACGATCGAGTTGTTCCTCATTTTTGGCAAAGAAGTTGAAGTACGCTTCTTTTGCTTCTTTTCGCATTTTACGGTCTTTGGATTCAGTAAAGGGCTGCAATTGAGCGAGTGTAAGATCTTCATTTTCAAACTGAATGATTGCAGATGCAATCAATTGTTGATATTCAGATGTCAATTTATTTTCTTTTTGCATCAAAGGTATAACTTCTGTAGAAAAAGATTTAATCTGTGCATTTGCGATTGCAAATAACTGCGTTCCCCACTTTTCTTCTAATTCTTGTCGGAAAGCAGAATTCACTAAGGCTAAATAATATTTTGTGATTAAATCGTCTACCTTTGGACTAAGATCATCTAAATAGTCTTGTTCATCTTTATAAAACTCATCATTCGTATTAATTGAATTTCGAACATAGACGAGGTTCATCATCGTATCAACATTATTCCTGATATTATTTATCTGCTTCATTTCTATACTTTGAACTTCTACACTTTTTGCATCTTTAAATTTAGTTATTGCTTGATTAAAATTACGCTCTATCTCTTCAAATACCGGTCGTGTATACGTGAACTGTTCAAACTTTTTATCCATTTTTTCCAACCCCTACTTATCAATAATAGTTTCATTGAAAATATGTTCATCTATATTACTTCATACTAATATGTAGTTTACTGTTTACTAGTATTTCAAATAGTAATTCAAGAGAATATTATATATTTGGAATTTTAAAATTCGCTCATTCTGACCAATTGTTTTGTTGTTCTTCTTCTGCAATCATCTGCAAGTCATCTGCTGATATTGAAATGATGTGATAATCTTGCCGTTCTGCATATTTTAATGCCAGTTCTTTCATAAACTTGGGTGAACCTTCATTCTCTTCATCATAAATAATTAATAAACCATCTGAATTTCGTATGATGAACTTATTTTTTTCTATAAATTGAGAAGCCCCTTCATAAGGTTTTTTGGTTACACTTGTTTGAAAATCTGCCTTGGCACAAATCATATGATACTTCTCTTTTTTTGTGTCGTTCCAGTTCTTTTCTTGTTCTAAAAATGGGGTGATGATGGCATATTTAAGTTCGGGATATGTTTCTTTTAATTCAATAACCAATTCAGCTGCCCAAGTCTCAACCCCTAACTGCCCACTTAAAATAACCCATTCGAGCCCATCTTCAATAAGTTGAATGAGGTGATTTTCTAATGCTTTTTTTATATATCCGACACCAGGGTGTTTGTCATCAAATACGCCAATTTCATGTTGTTTGTAACCTGTAATAACTAATCTTTTTATCAAACGACTTCACCTTGCCTTTCAAGTTCACTTAAATATCATCATCATGTAAAAACTCAGTGTTCATGTGTCAATGTATTAATTACTAGTTCATATTATTAACTTTACTACAAGGATAGAATTTTTACTCCTCATAGGTTTTTAGACAAAAAAAGACTCATCACCTGTTATAGTGATGAGCCTTCCCTATATCCTTTATTACTATTTTAAGTCTTCAACCGAAGTTATATCCATATAAGTTGGAACAACTAAACCAATTCTAACTCCAGTCATGTTAACACCAAGTTCTTCGAAGTCGCCTTCAAATTTATCAGCATATGTTTTATGAGTAAGTGGCATCCATGCAGCAAGGGATGCATCAGCACTACCATCAGCAATAGCTGTCCATAGAGGACCTGCTTCAACTTGTACTAAATTTACGTCATAACCCATGTCTTCTAAAACAATTTTCATAACATTATGACTTGCGATTTCACTATCCCATGCAACATATGCAAGTTTGATCTCATCGCCGTCCACTTTCTCAACGCCTTTTATCCATTCAGCTACTTTATCTTCATTTGATTCAACCCATTTTTGAGAAGCTACATCTTCTTTTTCACCGTCTTGGATAGCGATCATCACTTCACCCATATCATCTTGAGTCCAGTTAAACTGTGAAAGAATTTGATGAGCTTCTGGTAAATCCTCTTGTAAACCTAATCTACCTATCGTACGGATCTCTTCTTCACCGCCAAAAACTTCTTTTGGATCTTCAAGGTACTTCAAGTCGAACTTAGCGAATTTCCAGTGTGGAGTCCAACCTGTAACGATAATTGGTTCTTCGTTTTCATAAGCTTTTTGTAAAGAAGCTGTCATTGCGGCACTTGAACCTGCAATAACACTCCAATCTTCCAATTCATAATCTTCAATTGCCTTTTCCGTAGCTGCCATAAGTCCAGCACCTGGATCAATTCCCGTGATTTTATAGTCAACAGATTCACCGACTGAATTAGCTTCTGGAGCTGAAGTCGTGTCGTCTTGTGTATCCTCTTCGTTCCCACATGCAGCAAGCCCTAGTGATAGTAGAGCAATTGCTCCCAATCCTGTAATTTTTTTAAATAATAATGTCATAATGTTGTTCCTCCTTTTTTATTTTTCCCAGCGTGTTGCGTAATACGATCTAACATAATAGCAATGATAACAACTGATAGACCAGCTTCAAATCCTACACCGGTTTTCAATTGCGTGACGGCTCTATAAACATCTGCACCGAGCCCAGGTGCACCTACCATTGAAGCAATAACTACCATAGACAGCGAAAGCATGATACTTTGGTTAACTCCAGCCATAATTGTTGGTTTTGCAAGTGGGATTTGTACTTTACTTAATCGTTGCCATGTAGTTGAACCAAAAGCCTGCGTGGCTTCAATTAATTCTTCTGGCACTTGTTGAATACCTAACATCGTTAAACGAATTGTCGGTGGCATGGCAAATATCACGGATGCCACAACCCCTGGTACTACACCGATATTGAAAAAGAAAATAGCCGGTAACAAGTAAACGAATGCTGGCATTGTCTGCATCAAGTCTAGGACTGGAATAACAGATTTACGAACATTTTCTTTCTGAGAGCCCCAGATTCCAATTGGAATTCCAATTGAAATTGCGAAAAAGACAGAAGTCAATACTAGAGCTAACATCTGTAGCATTGAATACCAATAACCTAAATAATCAATGAACAATAAGCCAAATAATGAAAATAAGGCAATTTTCCTTGTAGAAATAAACCATGCAAGTAAGCTGAATAGAACAGCAAGCAGTATAGATGGAACCATATCAAGAACGTCAACTGAGCCTTCAACAATTCCTTCTAATAAATCAGCAATTCCATCAAATACAGTGCCAAACGTAGTAACTAGCCAATTTACAGCAAAGTCAATCCACTCAGCAAATGGAATACGAGGTAAAAGTTCATCCATTCTTATTCACCTCCGTATCCGTTTGTTCCGCAGAATTAACTGTTCCATCACTATTAATAAACTTATTGTCCCCAGATAAAGCACCAATCAGTGGACCACGAATAAGAATTCCTTGTAGTTTTTGATCATCAGAAATCACTGCAACGGGAATGGTTGCTGTTGACACAACATCAAACAACTCCGTTAACACGGTATCTGATGAAACCTTTGGAAGATCAGTAATAATGATTTCTTCAAGCGACTTTTCTGTATTAGAAGCAGCTAGTGCATCTACAGCTGTCACAGCTCCTAGTAACCGGTTACTATTGTTCACGACGTAAATGGATGATATACCTAATTGTTTCATAAGACGAAGTGCAACACGAGGTCCTCGGTCCACTTTAACTGTATCTGCCTTCAACATGACGTGACCCGCAGTTAATACTTTTGATAAATCAACATCTTCTACGAATCGTTCAACATAATCATTAGAAGGACTCATCAAAATCTCTTCTGGAGTTCCAATTTGCACAATTTCCCCATCTTTCATTAATGCAATACGATCTCCAATTCGGAGTGCCTCATCAAGGTCATGGGTAATGAAAATAATTGTTTTCCCCATATCATGATGAAGTTGTAAAAGTTCGTTTTGCATGTCTTTACGAATGAGTGGATCTAAAGCACTGAATGCTTCATCCATGAGCAAAATATCTGGATCATTTGCAAGAGCTCTTGCTAGACCCACACGTTGTTTCATCCCACCACTTAATTGATGAGGATACTGATCTTCATAACCAGCAAGACCAACGAGCTTTAATGATTCTTTCGCCTTTGACTGTCGATCTATTTTCGCAACGCCTTGAATTTCTAAACCATATTCTGCGTTTTCAGCAATTGTTTTATGCGGCAGAAGAGCAAAATTTTGAAACACCATACTGATTTTATTACGTCTCACTTCACGAAGTTGCTCTTTATTCATTTGTACAATGTCATCTCCATCAAGAAGAATATGCCCCATCGTCGGATCAATTAATCTGTTTAATAACCGAACGAGTGTGGATTTACCACTTCCAGACAATCCCATTATGACAAAAATTTCACCTTCATAAACATCAAAAGTTGCATTGTTTACTCCAACTGTTGCACCAGTATCCTTCAATATTTCATTTTTCGACTTACCTTCTTTAAGCTGCTGAGCTGCACGCTTACTGTTTTTGCCGAAAATTTTTGTAGCTCCCCTTACTTCAATTTTATTCTTCACAATATTTTCGCTCATCTTTACACTCCTTACGTTACAGAACCTAATTTTGCTTAAATATAAATGTAATCTCTATGTAACCAGCCTTCAGTATAAATGTAATCTGTTTGTAATACAACCTTAAAAACAATATATACCGTTTAAACAGTAAAAACTGTTTATATAGCAATTAATATAAATTGCATTTTCTTGGTGGTTATAATAGGCTTAACCAAGATAGATGAATAAGCTAGATAAGAGCTAATACAGTGGAGGAAATTATTAATGGAAGGTATAGAAAAACTTGAAAAATCACGTGAGCGAATGATTGAAACTATTGCTAAAAATATACATCTTTACGGTCTTACCCCATCTGCAGGTAGACAATATGGCATGATGTTTTATCAAAATGAACCAGTAACATTGGATGATATGACAGAAAAACTTGGTATGAGCAAAACTAGCATGAGTACCTCCGTCAAAGCTTTGTCTGATTTAAAATTAGTAGAACGTGCATGGAAAAAGGGAGTCAGAAAAGACTTATACCACGCTACAGATGATTGGTATCAAAGTTTTATTGATTTATTTACAATTAAGTGGCGGAGATCTGTTTCACTTCATATGGTTTCAATAAAGAAATCATTATTAGAACTTGAGCAGCTTGCCAATGATTCCACGATAAGTATGGAACTTCAACAAGAAGTACAAATTGATATTGAAAAGTTGAATTATATTAAAAACTATTTTGAATGGCTCAATCGACTCGTCGATACATTTGAAAACCACGAAATATTTAATCTTGTCCCTATCATTAATGAATCACAAAAGGATTCTAATGTCTGATCGAAAAACAGGTTTAGATTCATGTTTAATGGACTGAAATTAGGAAGACAATAAAACACCTCATATAGATATGCTTGTTTTAAAAGCCATATCTATATGAGGTGTTATTTTAATATCCAGAATTGCATGTATTTCTACCTGCATGGGAGAGCTGTTACCTTTTGGGGTCAATAATTTGTGGAATTTAGGACAACTAGTGTGTGAGTAAGGGGGATTTAATCTTTTTACTACTAAATCAAAAACATAGCCACAATCGTCGTGACAACTAGCCCAATTGTTACTGGGGCAAGGTTTCTTCTTGCAAGTTCAAATGGATCGACGCCGCAGATTGCAGCTGCCGGAATTAAAGCCCATGGAACCAATGTTCCTCCACCAACCCAGATAGCCGCTATTTGTCCTAGTGCTGTTAGTGTAGCTGCACCTGCTCCGATAGCTGTAGCAAATATTTGTGCAACTGAGCCAACGAGAGAAATTCCTGAGAATCCAGAACCATCAAGTCCAGTTATCGCACCCACAATAGTCAATGTAACTGCACTTACTTCTTTAGTTAGCGGCACAACAGAAGCCAGTGCCACTCCAAGATCATTTACGATTCCATGTGAGTTTTTCGGTAAGAGTTCTCCAACGATTTTTGTAAAGCCTGCATCACCCAAATAGAAGAAGGCGGCAATAGGAATAACGGCACCAAAAACTTTGAACCCAAATTGAAAGCCATCAATTAAGTAACTAGTTGCTTGTTCAAATCCTTTATTACGATGACTGACCATCGTAATTAGTAAAAGTATAAAAATAGATGTACCGCCTATTAATGCAGTAGCATCACCACCTTGCAAATTAAGGGAAGACATTACCACTACATCTAGTGCAAAGACTATTGGAATAAAGATTGAGAATAAACGTTTTTGATTGGAAGAGAGCAACATTAATTGTTGTGGCGAAGGTTCAGCGGTCGGGGTCGTAGCTAATCCGGTTTCATTCGTTAGTTTACCAGATTTTAAGTCACGTTTTAAGAAGTAAAAAGCAGTGAGTGTTGTCACAAGTCCCATTATAAATACGAGTGGGATACTCGCACTAATTACTTCACTAACAGGAAGCCCGGCAGCATCTGAAGTTAATTTAGGTGCACCTTGAATAATGAAATCACCGGATAAGGCAATACCATGACCGAATAAATTCATAGCCATCGCAACTCCAAGAGCGGGTAGCCCTACTCGAATCGCTACAGGAAGTAAAACTGCACCCATTAATGCTACTGCTGGAGACGGCCAGAAAAACCAAGATATGACCATCATGAGAATGCCTATAGTCCAATATGCTAGTGCGGGGGTTCTGATGAGTTTAGAAAAAGGTGAAATCATTACATCATTAATACCGGTATCTGTTAAAACCTTACTCATAGCAACAATAATAGAAATTACCAGAATGGTTGGGAGTAACTCTGTTATCGCGAAAATAAAACTCGTAAAAATGCTGCTAATTGAGGCGCTTAAAGATCCAGTTGCTGTTATAGCAATTAAAAATATACCCATAATACTTACGAGAGTCGTATCTCGCCTCATCACCATAAAGCCGATAATTAAAAAGATAAAAATAACGTAAATCCAATGCAGCGCTGTCAAATCAACGCCCATTTTCTTTCGCACCTTTCTGTTTTTTTATCATCGGAATGGGTTATCTCACCATCCCAGATGTACTATAGAATATGTGCTAAATGAAAAATGGGGTGAGGAATAATAAGTAAGAAATTATTGGGATTTAATTTTTAATTGGTTATTAACGATTGCTATATGCCGCTCTTGGTTTCGCAAGTCTACTGATACTTTTTGTATAAGAAATTGGTCCGAATAATTGAAGTGCAAATGGAGCAAAATTCCCCCAAAATTTTTCGTCAATTTCATCCGTCATTGTTAATCGGAGCCCCATTAATAGACTAAAATAGGCAGAAGCAGCGAAAATTGGATCTGATTCGCGAATTTGCCCTTTTTTCTGCCCTTTTTCAAGTAATAATGCTAGTTTAGAGCAGAATTCATTGTGAAAAAAGTTTAATTCGTCAAACTGATCTTTAAATCTACTATGTTGGCCAATAACTTGTACAACTAGTTGCAAATAAGTACTCAATTTGGCAAAAAGATTTATATGTGAATTAACCATTATTTTAAGTTCATTTAGAGAGTCTTCAGCGTCTGGATTAAAATCCAACATAATTGAGGTGATTTCTTCAATAGGCTCAATAACTGCAGAATGAAATAATTCCTCTTTTGAAGGGAAATAGGTAAAAACACTTCCAAAACTAATCCCAGAGGCTTTGGCTACTTTTGATATGGTTGTATCGTTATAACCTTGTTCAGAAAAAAGTAAAATTGCCTTCTCCAAAATTCGATCGCGCTTCTCTTGCATCTTCAAATGCTGATCTTTTGAAATAGCCACTTTTTCACCTCCATTTAATCTATGATTGATTAATCAATCATAATAAGTATAACAAACCTAAAAAAAATGTAAATTTATATCACTTTATCAGATTTATTAGCTTCTTATATCAAATATATAGGTATTAGCGTTTGGGAAATCTGAAACAGCCTGAGTCTTGAAACTTGGTATTTAAATATAATTTCGCTCTAATATGACAAAAAAGATGGCAATCTCACGGGAGATTGCCATCTTTTTATATATCATTTTTTGGAATTGTTCAAGGAATGATTAGTGCTTCATTTCTATATTATTTACATTACTTTCGTTTAATACATAATCTGAAGTCTCTCTAGCTGTATTTTCTTGTTTTGCAGGAGATTGATTATTTGAGACTTCTAAAGATTCATTATTTTCGGGTAGAATCTTTTTTTGTGATTTAGGAAATGCATCCAATGAACCAAATTCGGATTTCTTATCTTGCATTCCTTCATTGTAATATTGAACACTTGTCATAGAACCCTCCTCCACCATTCTGTTATCATCCGGATCATTTGGATCAGAGTGACCAGCCTTGGTCATTTGAGTTCTACCTACCTTTTGTGAAGCCAAAAAAGAGGTTGTCTTAGTTCTTAAATTTTTAAAAGCTACATTAAATTTGCCTCTATTATCAGGATTTTGAAAATACGCATAAGCACCTGCTGCTAATCCGGCTAATAACAATGAACGACCACTACCTTTTGCCATAACTTATTCCTCCAAGTACTTAAATTTATTGATATCGTATTATTACCCTTATTTAGTCATTCCAAGACAAAAATTTGTTTTATTGCCTAATACCATCTGAAAGTATTAACTAAAATAACGTTCATAATTTTGAATCTATCATTTGTACACGCGCAAATTCAAGTTTTTTGCATACTATAACTGGAGATGACCTCTTAACGATCTCTTTCTGAAGTCTTACACAGAAAAGTATGCAGCCTTTTCGGCATTAATGAAATTTTAAATGAAGAAGAATGGACATTGAAGTTTCAAAAGGCTGGATTTATACGAATTGAAAAAATTAATTTCAGATGATTTTATACCATCTGAAATTAATGATATAAATCAGTCGAAAACCATAAATCTTGATGTCTTTGATTTATGGGATGAGCATAATAATTTTATAGATTAACATCGTCAATTTATTGGCTTTCGTGCTTTTAGATGTTACTTAACTTAATTTCACAAGCGGTAGCTAGAACCAGCAATTAGTTCATCAGAGGGTATATGGGATAATTCGTAATTACTATAAGGACCGTGCTTCTTTTGAAAAGAATCAATGATTTGAAAACCTATATAATATCCAATCCATTTAGGGAAAGGGTTACTGTCATTACCATATAAAAAAGGTTGATGGTTTTTTATACCAACTAGATTCAAAGAAGGCATAAAGTATTTTCTCCATATTTCAGCAGAATCTTCTAAAGAATAGAGCTTTGTCCAGGGGGCAAGCCTCTTTTCCCCGTATAAGTCTTTGACTGCATACTCTCCTAGCCCCTCAATAATTAGCGAATCCTTTAAAGGAATTTTCTCAGGAGATAACCCCAAATAGTTAAGCCGACAAACATGGTTATATTCATGAGCTAATAAGGCCTTAATCTCTTCTATGGGTACTTCAGAGGATAAAAATAAAAATAATGCTCCTTTATACGCCACCCCACTTTTAGTTGGGAACTTATCTTTTACTTCAACACTTCCTTTATTTATAGGGAATATAAATATTGGAATTTCTGGACCATTCCATAAACGTCTTAGAAGTTGATATTCATCTTCAACAATTCGCCAAATATTTTTTTTTTCCATTTCAATTAAAGTACATCCTATGCTCGCCCAGTCACCTGAATCAAATAATCCGTGGTTTAAAAGCTCGTATTGCAATTCTTCGGGATTTACATTAGAAAACGATTCTACTAGTGGGACACATAAAGTTTCACATTGTATAAAATATGAGTTTTCCCTTAACTGGTCCTCACATCGTTTCACAAAATTATAAACCCATGTTTGTGTTTGAATTACTGACAAGTATTTCACCCTTTTCTAGTTTAGTTATTGTACGTTAATAGTTTTTCTGCGTGTTATTTAATATATGCCTTTAATACACCACTATCACTTATTACTTTATGAAATGAAATTAAAACTAATTAATCCAACTTTAGACGTTTGTCTACTATTAAACATAATTTGCTACATAAATTAATAGAACATACTTGTATGTAAATTTGTTTGAAAGGGGGATAAATATGTCTCAATCTAATGTGTATGATCTATGCTGTAGATATCATGGTCAAACTGTGAGAATTACTTGTAGTGATGGTAGGGTTCATGTGGGGGAAATTACTAGAATAAATAGACACACGGTTTGGATTCGACCTACTGGAAGTCTCTGTGGTTATGGCTATGGTTTCTATGGAGGATATCGTGGACTTGGCTATGGCATTGCACTTGGTGCGATCACTGGGATTATTCTAGCTACTGCATTTTTATGGTAAGTCGTTATTTAACTGATGCTGCCACTAGTTATTCTTATTCTATGTAGTCAATTTAAAAGTACTCTCAATAGTGAGCAATTCAAGTTCTTATGGAAAATTATTAGATCTATTGATTAAAGATTCTGATTGATTTTCAAGTCCGATTCCTAATAGTTATGAACCTTTTTACTTTTTGTGGATAAATATAAACACCGCTCGGGTTATGTGAGCGGTGTTTAATCGAGAAGTCTAAAAATCGAAGTTATCAGGGTCTGGACCGATTCGTTTATTTTCATTTAAAGCTGCAATCTGCTTTAGTTCGTCTGATGATAAGGTGAAATCAAAAATAGATGAGTTTTCAACAATACGATGTTCTTGTATTGATTTGGGTATGGTAACTACTCCATTTTGTATATCCCATCTCAAAATAACTTGCGCGACCGATTTATTATGTGACTTGGCAATTTCTATCAGTTTTGGATCTTCTAGTAGTTGACCTTGCATGAGTGGTGACCATGCTTCAAGTTGTATATTATGAAGTTTACAATAAGAAAGAAGCTCTAATTGTGATAATTTTGGATGAAATTCAACTTGATTTACCATTGGAATAATCTTTGCGTCTTTCATAACATCTTCTAGATGATGTATTTGGAAATTACTTACGCCAATCGATTTCACACGATTTTCTATATAGAGTGTTTCTAATGCCTTCCATGTGTCTAAATATTTACCTTCTACTGGCCAATGAATTAAGTATAAATCTAAATAATGTAATCCTAGTTTCTTTAAACTCGTCTCATACGCTTCTATTGTAGCTTCATAACCGAAATCTGCATTCCATACTTTTGATGTAATAAATAAATCTTCTCGGGAAATACCAGCTTCTTTTATACCTTCACGTATTCCTTCGCCTACACCTTCTTCGTTGTTATAAATTGCCGCGGTATCGATGCTACGATACCCTTGTTTAATAGCTGTTTTGACAGCTACCGCAACTTCTGAACCTTCTTTTACTTTATAAACGCCCAGTCCTACCCAAGGCATTTTAACACCGTTATGTAATGTCGTAGTTGCTTGTAAATTATTTGGCATATTATGAATTCTCCTTTTTCAATTTTTTCATTATCTTTTATTCTTTTCTATTCTCTCTTTTTTCACTTGTGACTTCAATAAAAAGGACTTCTAGATGTTCATATTAGTAGAGAATATAGTTATAAAACCTATTAAATCAACATTTATAGAATAGTTGTATTATGCATATAATTAAGCTCTTTTTAACTTGCATTATACAACCAATTAATTTAACTTGCACATTGCATGTATTATACTTATTTTTTAGATGCAATGTGCAAGTTTAATGTTCTCAAAAAAAAGCCAGTTCTTATTTCTAAGAAAAGGCTTTATCTCTATTTATTATCTTTAATCTAAATCTTTAGCGTATATAAATTCATCTTCATCATGAACGTCTACCGCGTTTGTAATATGGACAGAAGTTCGAAGATAAAGTTTTATACTGTCGTCTTTACAGTCCCAGCGCTCATCAGGCATTAGTTCAAAAGGAACCATACGTGTTTCTTTTGATTTCACCGAACCAATCATTTCAATCGTATGCTTGGCAATACAATCTTCTGTCACATCGAAATCACTATCTTCTCGATATCCTTCAGTCCTCTTAAACACTTCCAGGTTAATAAACTCAATTACTTGATCACTTTGACCTCCAGCAATGTAAATTGTTCCAGATAGAGTATCCCCATGCGCAAGTCTAGGCTGGTCGACAATTGTATCTACTTTCATTGAACCTATTCCTATAGTCGATAAAAACTTTTCAAACATCTATTTATCCTCCTTGTCATCATAAAACTACTAAATCTACTTTATATTATTTAATCTTCTAATTTGGAGGATTCAAAGTGATTATTAAGTGTTGTTTCATGACGATTGTATCGTCTTTTAAATAACATGTACATATGAGTTACTAATACTTTTAGTAAAGCATATCCGGGAATTCCTAAAATTACGCCAGGTACTCCAAATAGCGAACCTGCCGTCAATAATACAAAGATTATCGTAATTGGATGTATATGTAGTGATTTACCCATGATTTGAGGAGAAATAAATTTCCCTTCAACTAATTGCACGATAGTCCATACTATTGCTAACTTAGCTAACATAAAAGGAGATGTAACAATGGCAATAACAGCCGCTGGTGCAATGGCGATTATGGGACCTAAATACGGGACAACACTTGTAATCATAGCCAATACACCCAAAAGCAACGCATAATCCATACCTATAATTAGAAAGCCTATGAAAACCATTGTACCAATACACATGGAAACTAAAATTTGACCTTGTATATAAGCACTGATTTGTTTGTCAGCTTCTTTCATTACTTGATGCGTATCTTCACGAATACGTGGAGGTAATAGATTAAGAATATATTGTGGTAACCTCTCACCATCTTTAAGTAAATAAAATAAGATAAATGGAACTGTAACGATAGCTAGAATTAGACCGGTTAATGTAGAAATAACTCTCCCGATTCCACTTGCTACGCCGCCGACTGTTTCTTGCAAAATATTCCCAATGTCTTCAGGGATTCGTTCCATTAATGTATTAACATCAAATTCTAAATTTAAATAATAGCTTGAAAAGATAGAATTCCGTAAAAACGCATCAATAGATATTACAAGCTGCTTGAAATATTCAGGGAAATCTTGAACTAAATTTGTTAATTGTGCTTTTAAAAATGGGAATACTAGCACAATTAACAATGTAATTAATCCAATTAACACTAAGAATATAATGATAATCGCCCATATTTTGGGCACTTTAAATTGAATTAACTTACGCAATAATGGTCGCAACAAGTAATATGCAATTGTGGCGAGAATAACTGGCAAGACAACATTTGCTAAAAGTACTTGTAAAGGGTAAAAAACAAATGAAACAACATCAAAAATCCAAATAATTAATCCAATAAGAAAAAGTAATATCAATAAAAAGAGTGTGTTCTTCCCACCTAGAAACTGAATGAATCTAGTAGAAAAAAAGGAAGTTTTTCCTTGTTGCATATCGTTTCCTCACTTTCAATTTCTCGAATCTTATAGTTTTGGAAGAATACATCGATTATCAGCGAATCAACGTAATCGCATTCCGAGAAATTCGCTTAAAGCTTGCTTATTTTTATCGACATTTATTTCAATTACAGATCCAACACCTGGAAAAGAACTGAAATCATAACTTTTTTCTATAGGAATAGTCAATTTGTTAATATTTATTCCCCCACTAAACCCTAGACTTAGGACATGTTTGATTTCTTCAGTTGTCGAGTAATCAGTCTGAACATACCCTTGGATTGCACCAGCAAATTTAGGGTAGTAAATAGCATTTAAAGGGCTAAGCACTTCTTCTTTAAGTGCTTCCATAACTTGTTGTTGTCTAGCCACTCTACCAAAATCACCTTCTTCATCAGCTCGAAATCTTGCATAGCCTAAAAGTTCTTGTCCATTTAACTGTTGAACGCCCTGTTCAAGCGATACACCAATTTTCTCCGACATCGCTTTCTCAACATCAATTTTAACGCCACTTGGTGCAACAATATCAACTAAAGACTCAAAACTCTCAAAATCGATTAATGCATAATGATGAATAGGGACACCGAACATACTTGAAATTGTATCTTTTAATAGTTGAACGCCACCTAAAGAATACGCTACATTTAACTTTTGTGGTTTATATCCACCTGGAATTGAGGCATAAATATCTCGCATAAAAGACACTATGTTTACTTCGTCTGTTTCTTTGTTCCACGAAACGAGCATCATTGTATCTGAACGCGATATTCCATCTTCACTAATATCTGCTCCAAGTACCAATACATTCTCAATAGAGGGATTCTTTACATCTAGCGGATCACCTGTGAATTCAATATCTTTTTGTTCTTTACTAGAAGCTAAATCTTTTCCGGCTTTATATTGAAAAATAGAGAAGACAATTATTCCAATGAGTAAAAGGAATGTAATAGTCATAAAGAAACGGCCAAAGCGCAATTTTCTTTTCTTTTTCATGGACCGACGATTTGGACCTTGCTCTTCCATAACACTTCCCCCTTTTTTACTTACGAATAATAGAACGAAACCAGACCAAATAAGTTGCGTTTTTCACTTTCTCAATCATAGTTGTTGAGCACTGATCATGCAAGTGCTACAATACGATTTATGCAGAGTTTGAAAGGGGTTTTTGAAATGAAGAAAGCTACATTTGCTGGAGGTTGTTTTTGGTGTATGGTTAAGCCTTTTGATCAATGGGAAGGCATTGAATCGGTTGTTTCCGGTTATATGGGTGGACATGTTGAAAATCCAACATATGAAGATGTTAAAAAAGGAAATTCAGGCCATTTGGAAGCAGTTCAAATCCAGTTTGATTCATCTATTTTTACATATGATCAATTGCTTGAGATTTTTTGGCAACAAATTGACCCGACTGATGACGGGGGGCAATTCCAAGATCGAGGAGATTCATATAAAACAGCTATATTCACACATTCTGATGAGCAATTGGAAAAAGCAATAAACTCGAAACGATTACTTGCTGAAAGTGGACGATTCTCAAAACCGATTATTACACCTATTCGTCCAGCCCAAACTTTCTATGTCGCACAAGATTATCACCAAGATTATTATAAAAAAGAACCGGAAAATTACGCAGAAGATCGCGCGTTATCCGGCCGTGATGAATTTATCCAAGAAAATTGGGAGAAATAGTTTGTTTATTAGCCTTGCATTTGCAAGGTTTTTTTATTTAATAAAAGAGTGACGATAAACATCCCCAGAATTAATCCGAGCATGACAAAATACGTATTTTGATGCGTCCCGCTCCAATCATATAAGATTCCAATTGCGAGTGGAACCATCCCCCCCATGATGAATCCTCCAGTTTGAACCATTGCCGTCCATGCATTTGCTTCTTTCGCATCCGTTGTTTCATCAAGTGGTAACAATAAAGCAAGTGGGAATAATCCGCCTAACGTCAAACCTAAGAGAATCGAGGCTGGCCAAATTAGCGTAACACTTCCTGTTAATAAAAGGATAAGGCCGATTGTACCAAGGAAGAGCGAAAAATAAATCCAAAAAGAACGATTTGGAAATTTTTCAAGTAGTAGTGGAATGGAGATATTGGCAAATATTTGCGCTACTGTCAAAACACTAATAACAGATCCAGCTTCAATAAGACTAAACCCTAATTCACTTGCTGCAGATGCAAGCCAAGTCATTAAGGAGAAGAATAATGAAGCTTGGAAACCAAAGAACAATAAAATGAGCCAAGCTCTTTTATTAGACCATGGTGAACGAAAAACAACTTGTTGTTTTCGTTTTATGTTTAGTGGTTCTTCTAGTTGCGGTTTCATTGCAACAAACCATACTAAATAAGCAAGTAAAGCTAAAGAAGACCAAAAGGCTAAAGCGAACTCCCATTTCTCTCCTATCCAAACATATAAAACACCAGTTAATCCAGCGCTCAGAGTTGCGCCTGCACCCATTCCTAAAGAATAGATGCCGATTGCCGAGGCAGTTCGAGTAGGGAATTTTTCTTTTATTAATGAGGATAATATGGGACCTATAATTGCAATCGCTATTCCAATAACAAAAGCTGTCACTAAAAGTGAAATGTAATCATTTAACCAAGCACGGACGAGTGTAAGAATACCAATGATACCAATTAATAAGGAAATTCCACGTCTTTGTCCAAACTTGTTTAACCAATGAACAGCTAGTGGAGCAAATAATCCCATACAAATAACTGGAACCGCAGTTAATAAGCTCACTTCACTGTTCGATAAATTCAAATCATTACGAATGGTATCTAACAATGGACCGATAGATGTAACAGCTGGTCGTAGATTTAATGCAATTAGGAAAATTGCGAGTAATAATGATGTCATTGATTTTTGAGAATTCATAATTTCACAGTCCTTTATTTAAGATAGTTCTTTATTAAGTAAATCATATCAGACGTCTGACCACAATGATATAATGAAAAATTTCGAGTTACAGAACATGTGTTCCATAATTAGGTGTGTACATTAGTTTAACCGAAATTTTCTTAAGTTGAATCTCGGCTACGTTAAAAAGGGCTTCCATTTACATAACTGGAAGTCCTTCCTTATAAAGATTAATTTGATTGCGACCAAGTGATTTGGCTAAATACATTGCTTGGTCAGCGTTTTTGATAATAACTTCTCGCGATTGATGTTCAGTGACTTCGCATATTCCTGCAGAAAACGACAATTTCACTGATTCCATACGGTATTTTAGTAACTCATCATTGCAACATGCTTGGAGAGACAGTAATTGCCGTTGTGTTTCCAGACCATTTTTATTATGAAATAGTAGCATAAATTCTTCCCCACCCCATCTTGCAACAATATTCGGGCTAGTTATTTGCCTTTTCAATAAATTAGCAAATGTTTGAAGTGCGATGTCACCAAAAGTATGCCCATATTGATCATTAATATTTTTAAAATAATCTAGATCTAATATTGCTATTGTGAAGGGCTGTCTATTTTCTTCAAGTTGATGTTGAGCCTTTTTAATTTCCTCTATCATTTTACGTCGATTATATAAGGATGTTAAAGGATCCGTAATAGATAGCTCTTTCACTTGATCTACTAAACGTTCTAATTCTTTATTTCGCTCTTGCAACTGATATTCTGTTTCTTTTCTTTCTGTAATATCAACGTGAGTTCCAATCATACGTAACGCAACCCCATATTCATCGCGTTCTATGGCTTTCCCTCTATCTAAAATCCAACGATAGGTTCCGTCTGAGTGCCGTAAACGATGTTCACTTTCAAAAAAACCAGAGTCATTTCGAATATGTTCTTCGATGACCTCATTTACTTTTTCAACATCCAATGGGTGAATTCGTTTTCTCCACTCGATTAATTGGTTAGGTAATTCATGTTCTTCATGTCCGAGCATACTTTTCCAATGTTTAGAGAAAAAGACAGCATTCTTTTCCAAATTCCAATCCCAGACGCCCTCCCTCGCACTGTCTATAGCAGTTGCCCATCGATGCTCGAGAGATATATGCAGATTAATTTCTTGTTTAATTTCAGTTTGATCAAAAAGATATGAAAAAATCGAGATTTTGCTCGTAATATTATCTTGCTTAATATATGTATAGGATTTAATAAAGCGGATATCTCCATTTTTTGCATAAATTCGGTAAGAGGATTCCCAAAAAGGGCTTTGCGAAGCAATTCGTTGAACCATAGTGTCCCGAAACTTGTCCCTATCTTCTTCAAAAATAACCGATAATATAGGTACGTTGCCTGAAATAATATCTTCAGGAGTGTACCCGAAAATTCGCTCAACATTTGGAGTTATTTGATCGACCACTTGTTTCTCTTTATCTATTTTCCAGTGCATAAATATTATAGGGCCATTCCAAGCCATTTCCTGAAATGGTTCTAAAAAATAATGTTCCATATTACCCACTAAATCCCACCTCACTCATGACATTAGTATAACTGAATACACAGATTTTGACTACTTAAATTAAAGAATACCAATTTCTAGCGTCTTTACTTCGTCATTTGATAACTGCTGTTATACCAGATATCTTTACATATGTATTTTAGAACACTGAAGAAATTAATCTTCTCCATTAAAATTAGCAGGTCATTCTTATTTTGGCCTATTCTAAGAAATAAGGATGATTTGTTCCGTTCATATAAATATTATATCTTGAATCAAGGATAGTTTCCACTTAAAAAATCGAGCACTCTTACACCTATTTATGCTATAATAGAAGCATTGTGAAAAATATAGGAGGTTCAAACATGATTGCTGTAAGTAATGTAAGTTTACGCTTCGGAGATCGTAAGCTATTCGAAGACGTTAATATAAGATTCAACCCAGGTAACTGTTACGGATTAATAGGTGCTAATGGTGCTGGAAAGTCAACTTTCATTAAAATTTTATCAGGTGATATCGAAACACAAGAAGGAAATGTCATCATGGATCCTGACGAACGTTTAGCTGTTTTAAAACAAGATCACTTTGAATATGAAGAGTTTGAAGTATTAGAAACAGTTATGATGGGTCATAAACGTTTGTACGAAGTTATGAATGAAAAAAATGCTATTTATATGAAAGAAAATTTTTCTGATGAAGATGGAATGCGTGCTGCAGAACTAGAAGGTGAGTTTGCAGATATGAATGGATGGGAAGCAGAATCTGATGCTGCCATTCTTTTACAAGGCTTAGGAATTGGCGATGAATCTTTATCAAAAAAAATGGCTAACTTAACTGGTTCAGAAAAAGTAAAAGTATTACTGGCGCAAGCTTTATTTGGTAAACCAGATGTCTTATTACTAGATGAGCCAACTAACCATTTAGACTTAAAAGCAATCCAATGGTTAGAAGAATTTTTAATTAATTTTTCCAACACGGTTATCGTTGTATCCCATGACCGACACTTTCTAAACAAAGTATGTACGCATATTGCTGACCTTGATTTCGGGAAGATTCAAGTTTATATAGGTAACTATGACTTCTGGTATGAATCAAGCCAATTAGCGCTTAAGTTGTCTCAAGACCAAAATACTAAAAAAGAAGAAAAAATTAAAGAACTTCAAGCGTTTATTGCACGATTTAGTGCTAATGCTTCGAAATCAAAGCAAGCAACTTCCCGTAAGAAAACGTTGGATAAAATAGAATTAGATGATATTCGACCTTCATCACGTAAATATCCTTACGTAAACTTTCAAATGGGCCGCGACATTGGGAACGATGTATTAACTGCTTCAGGGATTTCAATGGAACGTGAAGGTAAAAAATTATTTGATGACGTACATTTTTCTGTTAATAAAGATGATAAAATCATTTTGATTGGTGATCCAATTGCTAAATCAACATTACTTCGTGTGTTAGCTGAAGAAGTTGAACCAAGTGAAGGATCGATTCGTTGGGGGGTAACCACCACACGCTCTTACTTCCCTATCGATTACAGTGAATACTTTACTGGAAATGAATTATCTCTAGTAGATTGGTTACGTCAGTATTCTCCTGATGATGAAAGTGAAACTTTTTTACGCGGGTTCTTAGGACGTATGTTGTTCTCTGGAGAAGAAGTGAAGAAAAAACCTTCAGTTCTATCTGGTGGTGAAAAAGTACGTTGTATGTTATCAAGAATGATGCTTGCAAATGCTAATGTACTTCTTTTAGATGAACCAACTAACCATTTAGACTTAGAATCAATTCAAGCTGTTAATAACGGGTTGATTACTTTCAAAGGTGCTATGATATTTACATCTCATGACCATCAGTTTATTCACACGATTGCCAATCGTGTGATTGAAATTATGCCAGATGGTTCAATACTTGACAAAGAGTTATCATTTGATCAATTTTTAGAGTGGAAAGATTCTCAAGGAATTAAAAATTAAAAATAATTCAGAAAAATGAAAAGCTCAACTTTAACTTAATAGTGAGATGAAGAGCTCGACATAAAGAAAGTACGAAGGGTAATTGTCCCCTTCGTACTTTTTATTTTGAATTTTTCATAAATCGTCCAAGGAGAGATCTTGATGGCAATTTACTAAGAATTCTATTACTTATTTTTGAAGTTTTTCTTAATACATCAAGCAACTTTTGATCTCCTACCCAATGATCTTCTAAAATAGTTGCAGAATATTTATTTAGTAGCATATTCACAATAAATGTAGTAACAATAATATCGTCCATAAATCCTCCTAGACCAATCAACCCTTCAGAAATAAAATCGAAAGGTGCAATAAAGTACAAGATACCGCTACCAATTAAGACTTTGCTTTTTCCATCAATGCGATTGTCCAATAATGTTTTTGTGAGTAAATGGAATAAATCTGGTGCGAATAGCAAATATGGAGCAAATTTATTTGCACTCCCTGCCCGGGTATCTAAATAGGAAGTGATTCTATTTCGAAGCTTCACATAAAAGTCTTGTTGTTTTTGAACAGTTGGTAATTTTTCTGTTAATTCTATTTTAGTCATGTTATTTCCCCTCTCAACTTACAATTATTAAAAACTGAATTTTGAAACTTTTTTCCGTAAAAAACGTCTATACTTCTATACGATTAACTGGAGGGTCACCATATGAAATTATTAAAAGGTAGTGTGTTATTTATAGTGCTGTTACTCATAACTTCATGTAATACAGTTACTGATAAAGACTCTTCTGGCGCTCCTGATAAGCCGAATGTTGTAACTGAAGACACAAAAGAAGTTGTTGAAGATACTGAAAAAAAAGAAGAAGAACCAGAAAAAGAAATGGTTGACCTATCAAACTTCTTTATGGAGGACGGAGCGGTTGTTAATTACTTGGGCGACGGAAATGAATATGCAAGTTATCGAGCTCGTACACAATGGCATAATGAAAATTCTGTTTCCGTTTACGAAGACAATGGTGGAACTACAGTATTACGAACTTATCGAATAACAGAAGAATCAATTGATTTAATAAAAGAAGAAGGCGAGTTTTACGACAAATTTAATCCGTCTGATGAGGAATTAAGAACGCTACCTAAGCTCTCTACTCTTCTTCAACTTCCTTTAGAAGAAGGTAAATCATTTGATGATTGGATGATCATCAGTGTCAATGAAACAATTGACACACCTTATCAAACTTTTGAAAAAGGTATTCTTTTGGAAAAAACCGATGAAAGTGGAGCAATCCAGCGTAAGTATTTTGTTTCTGATTTTGGTGAGATAAAACGAGAATTTATTATGAATGATGATGAAATCGAATTCAGCGTGACGTCAACTCTTGAATCGGTAGAATAAAAAAACGTTTAATTCAAAGAAACTAAAATAGAAGTATTATTTTTTTGGAAAAAGAGAGGCATCCGAATCAAGGGTGCCTCTTTTACATGTTTATATTAGATTTTATACTTTAGATTATAATGCGCCTCAAAATCACATACTCAATAGACAAACAATAGTGCCATTACTACTAATTTTATTAATTGGAAAATCTAATCTAGTATTGTCGTTTTAGTATTGAATAGGTCTTCCATCTTTTAGCCACAAAACACCATGATATGTTTGTAAATCATCATCGCATGCTTCGCAAAATTCTTGCTCTTCTTCTGTCCAGAAAGCCCAATAGGATCCTTTTTGCTGAGCTTCATGTGGATAAACTTTTCTGAATTTAGTCAATAATGATTCTAAATAAGCTATCGCTTCCGCGTCAGTTGAAAATACCTGTTTTTCAATAATGGTCTCTTCCCAACCCGAGAACATCCACCATGGTTCATATCCAGCTTTCATATAAATAATCTCATTCAAAATACAATTCATCCTTTTCTAAATATACCTTATCTTCATTTTAACAAAAGAAGTTTCAACGTCTACTTATTTGCCTATTCTTGAATGAAAAGTTCTCATTGTTCCCATCACTAAAAAAATCGAAATGATTGATAAGTCCTCTAAAATAATATAAGTTAAGTATACAGGTGAAACCTTTTCTTATGCCAATCGTATGTATTAGATAAGAACTCTAAAGGAGGGTTGCAACATGATCGAAGTAAAGTACTTTTTCGTTCGACATTTGCTGAGTATTCCTATTTTTATTGGAAGTTGGATAGCATTACAATCAGGATTAGCCGTTCATTTCGCACTTGCAGGACTTTTATCAATTGGTACTTACGCCATTAGTAATCAGCTCATTAAAATGGTCCAATCACGTATCATCGTTTCAAAGTTTGGATTGACCTTCTCAGAGTATCGTCACATTAAACTTCAGTTAAAAGAAGCTAAAATAAAACTTAAACAATTAAATGGTTATTATTTGAAAGTACGTTCAATACGAGCTTTTAAACAACTTTTTGAAATGAATAACCTTTCAAAACGTATTTTTCAAATTGTTAAAACTAATCCGAGAAAATTTTATCAAGTTGAAAACTTTTTTTATGCTCACCTCGATACGGCAGTGGAACTTACGTCTAAATATACACTGCTTGTTTCTCAGCCAGTGAAAGCACTGGATGTCCAAATTGCTTTACAAGATACTCGCGACACACTGTTAGAGCTTAATCAAGTAATGGAGAAAGATTTGCGTCAAGTTCTGTCTTCAGATATTGATCATTTAAAAATGGAACTAGATTTCGCCAAAATTTCACTTAAAAAACATGACACTCCCCTACTGTTGAAAGGAGATTTACAAGATGACCGAAAATCAACCGGCTAATAGCCAAACAAGAACTTTAGATGATTTACTAAACTCACCTTTTGATTTAAAACCACAAAAGATGAATCAAGACCCTATCAATGAACAGTTGCCTGTGAAAATAGTAGATCGACTATCAAAAGAAGAAAGACAAAAAGCACAAGAAATTGCTTCTCAACTTCCTGCAGGTAATTATGAAGCAATTCTTTCTTTTGGAGCCAATGCACAAACAGAACTTTCGGGCTTCTCTCATCAAATGCTTGATCATGTTCAAAAGAATGATATTGGACCTGTAGGAGATATTCTAAAGGATTTAATGGACAAGCTTGGACAATTAAATCCTGATGAATTAACAAATAAAAAAAAATCAGGCATTAAACGGTTATTTGGAAAAGTTTCTCGCTCTGTTCAAGAAATTATGACTAAGTATCAAAAACTAAGTACACAAATCGATCGTATTGGTATCCAACTAGAACACTCTAAAAGAGGATTAATCGAAGATGTTCATATGTTAGATAAGTTGTATGATCAAAATAAAGCCTATTTCCAAGCATTAAATGTATACATTGCAGCAGCAGAAATAAAACGTGATGAAATTCTCAATGAAACAATCCCTACGATGCGTAAAAAAGCTGAAGCTTCATCTGATCAAATGGCTTATCAAGAAGTAAATGATATGGCCCAGTTTTTAGACCGTTTAGAAAAACGCTTATATGATTTACAACTCTCCCGCCAAATTACAATACAAAGCGCTCCACAAATCCGTATGATTCAACAAACCAATCAGACGTTAGCTGAGAAAATTCAATCGTCTATCATGACTGCAATTCCCTTATGGAAGAATCAAATTGCAATTGCTTTAACACTAAATCGTCAAATGAAAGCAGTGGCATCACAAAAACAAGTGACTAGAACTACGAATGATTTACTCTTGAAAAACTCGGAAATGCTGAAAATGAATAGTATTGAAACAGCTAAAGAAAACGAGCGTGGCATTGTAGAGATTGATACATTGAAACAAACGCAAGAGAATTTGCTACAAACGATTGAAGAAACATTACGCATTCAAGCAGATGGACGTGTAAAACGAAAAGCAGCTGAAGTAGAAATTTCGCGTATGGAAGAACAGTTAAAACAGCGACTCTTAATCGTTCATCAAGAACAAGAAAACCGTCCTCGTACTTGAGGATGGTTTTTTATATGTAGTAAGTTTTTTTCATGATATACCTAAAGTTATCTTCCCAATCGTATCATTTTACAACCAGATATAGCATACGACGTAGCAATCTCAACGTTTGGGTGGTAAATTCATTAACATTTTTCGCCGTAGCTGTTTTTGAACCAAACATCATTTGAAATAATTGTAATTGCTCTTCTACTGGTTCTTCAGAACTTAAAAACAAATGAAGGAGGTGAATACCCTTTTTCTCTACTTCAATAACGGCCTCAGCTGTATCGATAATACCATTCGCTGCATAACCATATGCAGACGGTTCTCCATCAGAAAAAAACAAAATGAATTTATGCTTCTCACTTCGACTGTTAAGTCGTTCTGCCATCCAGCGAATGGCTAACCCGTCTCGATTATCTTCATGTGCATCCAATGAAAAAATCGCTTCAGAGTGATCTTTTACACCATCTTCAACTTGATGACAAAATAAAAACGTGTTTGGTTGTTCGTTTTCAGATGCTTCGTAGGCATCTTCAAAATAAGAAACAATATCATGTCGAATTCCTAAATTTCTTAATACATCATGGAACAAGAGCACTGCTTTTTTCGTCTCTTCCATTTTATCAATCATCGAAGCTGAACTATCTACTAAAAGACCAAATACAGCATCCATTGGAAGCGATGGATTATTTTTTTTGTAAAAAGGTTTTGGCCGTTGATCTGTTATTAAAGAGGTCAGATTTGGTGTTAATCTTCCTTTTGATAAACGTGTTCGTTTGCTTTCCTGCTTTTGATCAATTCGTTTGCGAATTTCTTTTGTAAATGCTTTAACTAAAGGTTTTTGTTGTGAACGAATGATTCCAATATTTTCTTTCACGTTAGAATCGGTTCGTAGATCAATTTTCTTTTCTTCGAACGTTACATTTTGATGTTCATCACCGAATCGTTCTCCTGATTGTTTTGTTCGTTTCTTATCAGCCTTCCCGCTGACTTCGCCTAATTGTTTACTTTTTTTATTTGATGTAGACGTACCTGTTCCCTCGTTATCAATTTCGTTTGATTCGTCGCCCTCTTCTATACGCCCATCATTTATTTTCCCTTTATTGCCTTTTGTCAATTCAAATTCAAGATGAGGTCCTTTTTGCTTTTTATTTTCTCGATGCCATGTTCTAAACATTTCTTCAATTGAATCACTGGATGGAGGATTAACTGAATTCTCCTGCTCGATTTGACGCTTGTTTTTATCTTCATAAACCGTTTCCTGTAAGTTTTCGTGAAGTGAAATGAATGTATGAGTTAAATCTTTCGTCAGCTCTTCTTCAAGAGCATACAGAATATCTAAACAAATTTGGCAACTATCTGCTGTACTTTTCGAATCAAAAACAAACTGCCATTTTGATAGAATTCTTTTGAAATAGGTAGGATATTCCTCTACTAGAAATGTTATGTGTGAGCCTTTTCGAAGCGCTATATACAAAAAACTAAATAGACTATCACTCATGAATCCTTTATTAAAATTTACAGTCATTTGTTGTTCATGAAAGATTGAATAGACATCTTCACGTACGACAAATGCTGTTTCAGTTCCCGGACGTTGTTGCCTAATTAAATTGGAAAGTCTAAACTCTTCTGCACTCATAGCGAGCTGTAAGGCAAATTCTCTGATTGGTAGATGGTTCACTTCCTCTTTATATCGATTCCATGCTGATAAATCAAAATATCTCCAAAATCCAGCCGTAAGTAGATATAAATCAGACAATTGCCCTTTTTTCTCTATGTCAGAGTCACGATGTTTCCAAAAATGACTTATGGATATAGCTCCTTCTTTTGGTCGGAATTCCATCAGTTTTCGCACAGTCAATGTTAAGTAAGGACTACGACTTAACGCCCTAGCTAATTGTTCTAACTGAATCATATGTTTGGCGTTTATCGTTTCATTGTTGAATTGAATAAATCGATTGACAGATGACACTTTTCACACCTCACTTAAGCCAAGTATTCGCAAGTTCCATGACCAACGCTTTTTCACTTTCGTCTTCTAATTTTTCTGCAATTGCATAACGAATTGCTCGTTTTGGGTCAATATATTGAGCAAGCTCTGTTGCATCAAGCAAACTACGAATGGAAGCAGCTTCTTCACTTAGCAATCCATTCTGGACTTGAATAAATGTATCTTCCGCAAGACTAAGCATTGTATTTATAAGTGCCGGTTTAGCTTCTGGGAATTCTCTTACGAATACTGCACGAAGTGGTTCGCCTGTTAAGTAAGGAATAGAAAAAGAAATAAATCTATTTTTCAAGGCTTCATTTAATGGCGTTGTTCCAATGTAACCTTCATTAATTGCAGCGATTACTGTGAAATCTTCATGTGCTTGTAAAACTTCTCCTGTATAAGGATTTGTAAGCATTCTTCTGTGATCGAGCACACTGTGAAGAATCGGTAAAGTCTCCGGTTTCGCCATATTTATTTCATCGATATATAATATATGACCGTATCTCATAGCTTGGATAACAGGACCTTCAACAAAGTCGATAGCAGTCTGCCCATTATCTTGAATCAATGTTTTAAATCCAAGAAGTGCTTCAGCATCTAAATCAACAGAACAATTAATACTATGCATCGGTTGTTCAAAAAAAGAAGATATGGATTCGGCTAATTTCGTCTTACCAGAACCAGAGGGTCCTTTTAGTAAGATATTTTTTTGCAATACAACACTAAGTAATAGGTCATCCCATAAATGTTCTAATGGGGATACATAGCCCCCTTTTCCAATTAATACTGCGTGGTCTATCGTATGTTTTCTTTCTATTCGTTTTGTTTGTGACTTTTCAATGATGGATTGTACCCTCAAAGTTAACCCTCCAATTAAAAATAACCGACGCAAAAATCATCGGTTATTCAAAGTATTCCTTATAATAGCCACCAATGTGACCAGTGTTATCAATAACAAAAATGAATTCTTCTGTTTCATTTTTAACTTCATAGTTTTTACCAGAAGTTAAAACATTTGATACTGAGAATTTTGCTGCATTTGTATGTTTACAAGTAACCGTCTTAATCGTTATGGATTCTTTCCAATGGTTATGAATCATGATGTATATGCCCTCTTTTCTATAATCTACATCTAGTATAAACAAGCTGATTCGGTTAATCAATAGATGCGATAATTAGCTTGTTCTCTTTTTCAATTTCCACTGAATGATTAAATAACGGATAACAAATATACTAACAATTAACAGTGATAAACTAATTAAAAAAAGTTGGAGATTATCTAACATAAGTTTATAGGCATATGGAAACGTACGACCTAACTGAAAATAAATCATCATCCAAATAAAGCTTGGAAGAATCGAGTATTTTAAAAATAGTTTTAATGGAAATTGATTTGCACCGACTACATAAGGCATAGCCCATCGAAATCCTGGTAAAAAGAAACTTAAACCTATAGCAATATTTCCTCGTCTTTCTAAATATTTACTAAACGCGTCTATGGGTTTATTAAGTCTTGTTCTATTTAGCCTATTAATCAATCTTGGACCTAAAAGACGCCCGATAGTATAGGCAAAAAAAGTCGCGCTAACTAATCCAAGATATGCGGAAATAAAAGCATAGAAAGGATTGAAATCCTTAATTTCTGTTAGCACTCCTGTAAATGATGCAGCGACTTCATTTGGAATAGGTAATCCAAATAATAAGAGCCAGTTGAAGAGAAACATACTAAAATATCCAAACTTTTGTACAAGTTCAATTAAAATTGTAAGATCCACTTTCTTCAACTACTTTCTATTATTCGTTTCTTCTATTTTGCCAAAAAAAAGACAGCTTCGCAAATGCGAAGCTGTTTTTCATACCAAAGACTAGAAAGAATAAAACTATCGTTAGGTTTTTAGACATTTACTCTTTTCTGCGAGTAGATAAGAATGTACAAAGTACTTTTCGTATTAAGACTCTAATAGTAAATCTTCAGGGTTTTCGATAAGTTCTTTAATCGTTTTCAGGAATCCTACTGAATCTTTCCCATCAATTACACGATGATCATATGATAGAGCTACATACATCATAGGACGAATTTGAACTTCGTCACCGATGGCAACTGGACGCTTTTGAATAGTATGCATTCCAAGAATTCCAACTTGTGTTCCATTTAATATTGGAGTAGACATAAGAGAACCAAATACGCCACCATTTGTAATTGTAAAAGATCCACCTGTCATGTCTGCAATTTGAAGTTTTTTGTCACGCGCTTTTTTTGCTAACTCACCAATATTTGCTTCAATTTCAGCAAAGTTTTTATGATTTGTATCACGAACTATTGGCACAACTAAACCTTCTTCAGTAGAAACAGCAATTCCTATATCATAGAACTGTTTCAAAAGAACTTCGTCTCCATCAAGTTCTGCATTTACGTAAGGATATTTTTTCAATGCCGATGTAACTGCTTTCGTGAAGAATGACATAAATCCTAAACGAACATCATGAACTTCAAAGAATTTATCTTTTTTACGAGAGCGCAGAGCCATCACATTGGTCATATCTATTTCATTAAAAGTGGTTAACATTGCGGTTGATTGTTTCACTTCTAATAAACGTTTAGCAATTGTTTGACGACGACGAGACATTTTCTCGCGTTTCACTCTACTATCTTCAGCTTTTGGAACAGCAGTAGCTGAAGATGCAGCCGGAGCAGCAGGTGCTTGTTTCGGTGCATTTGAATGTGCGTCAACGTCTTGTACACGTACACGTCCCATCGGATCAACAGTCGAAACCGCTGTTAAATCAATGCCTTTTTCTCGAGCTAATTTGCGTGCTGCGGGACTTGCAATCGTGCGATCTATTGAAGATGATTCTTCTTTAGCCACTCGAGCAGAAGTTATCTGTTGAGTGGGTGCTTCTTGTACTTTTTTTACAGGTGCATCTGCTTCTGCAGGGTCTGCTTCAACTGGATTATTCGTTGTGCTACCGTTTCCAGAACCTTCGCCGACAACTGCAATCACTTGACCAACTTGAACAGTATCACCCTCAGCAGCTAGTAATTCTTGAACTACTCCTGCTTCTTCAGAAATAACTTCAACGTTTACTTTATCTGTTTCCAGTTCAACGATGAATTCACCTTTTTCAACTGTTTCACCTGGTTGCTTTAACCATTGTGCTATCGTTCCTTCTGTAATTGACTCTGCTAATTCAGGTACTTTAATTTCTGCCACTATATTTTCCTCCTCTAATCAATCGATCTTTAACGTGAAACCGCTTCTGCAATAATGCGAGATTGCTCCATTTTATGTGCTTCTCCATCGCCCTCAGCTGGACTTGAACGTTTAACACGTCCAATATAACGTACATTCTTCCCACCGGCTAAATCACGCAAATATGGATCTGCAAATGTCCATGAACCCATGTTTTGTGGTTCTTCTTGTACCCAAGCAATTTCTTTCGCATTCGGGAAACGTTCAACAACCGCTTGAATTTTTTCAGAAGGGAATGGATACAACTGTTCAACACGAATAATGTGAAGATGATCAAATTCATTTCCATCCTTTACCTTATCAGCTAAATCAATGGCCATTTTCCCACTAGCAAGCAAAATACGTTCGACTTTTTTAGGCTGTTTTCCAAGACCTGGTTGTTCTAAGATGGTTTCAAACTGCCCAGTTGTCAAATCTGATACGTTTGCCCCTACTTGTGGATGACGAAGCAATGATTTTGGCGCCATGATAATTAAAGGTCTCATCGTCTCATCACCAAGCATTTTAGCCTGTCTACGTAATATATGGAAATAGTTCGCAGCACTGGAAAGGTTCGCAACAGTCCAGTTATTCTCCCCTGCCATTTGCAAGTATCTTTCTAAACGAGCACTTGAATGTTCAGCTCCTTGACCTTCGGAACCATGTGGAAGTAACATCACTAATCCGGATTTCTGCCCCCATTTTGAGCGGGAAGAAGAAATAAATTGGTCAAACATGACTTGCGCCATGTTAGCGAAATCCCCATATTGGGCTTCCCAAATAACTAATGCTTTTTCATTTTCTAAATTATAGCCAAATTCATAACCTAAAACTGCAGATTCAGTTAATGGCGTATTATAAACGACAAATGAAGCATTTGCCCCCGATATATGGTGAAGTGGAACAAGTTCAGCTCCTGTTTTCTCATCATGTAAGACAACATGTCTATGGGCAAAAGTTCCACGTTGTGCATCTTGACCAGTCAACCGAACAGGATTTCCATCTTGTAATATCGAGCCTATCGCCAATGTTTCAGCATGAGCCCAATCGATTTTCCCTTTGCCTTTAAAAGGCTCTTCACGACGTTTAAGTATTTTCTCGAGTTTCGCAAAAGCTGCAAATTCTGCAGGCCATGATAATAACTCTGCATTCATTTTAACAAGTGTCTCTTCTTCTACCCCTGTTTGAACTTCGGGATATCCATTTAACACTACTTCAGGAATAATGATGTCTTGAAGCTTATTTTCAGGCAATTCTTTCACTTGATCGTAAGAATTTTGCATCGTTTTTTGAATATCACTTTGTATTTTTTTTACTTCTGTTTCTGTAAGGACACTATCCGACACTAATTGCTTACTATACAATTCACGGACCGTTGGATGTTTGTGAATGGCATGGTACATCGTTGGATTAGTAACCAAAGGCTCATCCATTTCATTATGTCCAAAACGACGGTAACCCATTAAGTCTATTAAGATGTCTTTACCGAATTGTTCACGATATTCGAATGCTAGTCGAGCGACTGCAATAACTGCTTCAACATCATCTGCATTTACATGAATAACGGGTACTTCAAATCCCTTTGCAGTATCTGACGAATAATGAGTAGAACGTGAATCATAATATTCTGTCGTAAAACCAATCATGTTGTTTGCAATGATATGAATTGATCCACCAGTTTGATATCCACGGACACGGCTATAGTTAAACGTCTCTGCTACAATACCTTGACCTGGGAAAGCGGCATCTCCGTGAATTAATACGGAATAGGCTGCTTTTGCATTTTGAACAGGTACACCTGTTTTAGATGTATCTTCTTGTGCGGAACGAGTTTGTCCAGTCACAATTGGACTAACAACTTCCAAGTGAGAGGGGTTATAAGCTAGTTTCACCTTCAAACCTGATTTAGCTGTGTGAGTAGCACCCATGTGATATTTCACATCACCATACCAACCTGTTGTAATCTCGAGTGAATTATCTTTTGGTAAGAACGACTCATTTGGAACATGTGCAAAATCTGCAAACATCATGTCGTATGGTTTGTTAATTACATGTGTTAAGACGTTTAAACGCCCTCGATGAGCCATACCAATTAATATTTCTTTAGTTTGTTTATTTTCAGATTGACGAACTAATTCATCAAGGAATACGACTAATGTATCTAGTCCCTCAATTGAGAATCGTTTTGCACCAACAAATGTACGGTGAATGAATTTTTCAAAACCCTCAATCTTAGATAAACGTGTAAGTAATACTTTACGTTCATCTTTAGAGAAAGCTACTTTCATAGATGAAGACTCAATTTTTGATTGAATCCATTGACGTTCTTGTGGATTAATAATATGGGCAAACTCATAAGCAATTTTATCTGTATAAAATGATTTTAATTGCTCGATTGCTTGTAACCCATTTTGAATATTGCTTGGTACATTTTTCATTAACAAAGAAGCTGGAATCTCTAATAGGTCAGCTTCTGATAATCCGTATGAAGAAGGGTCCATTCTTGTGAAATCTTTTGGACGATCATTTAACGGATAAATATCCGCAGCTAAATGACCATGAGATCGAATTGCATCTGCTAATTGAACAGCTGCTAATACTTTCTCAAAGTTGTTTGGTTCCACATGTTGAACTGGTGAGATATCAGCAACATTTTCATTCACTACTGATGGTGAGCCAAATTCTTTAAATAGTGCACCAAGATCCTCATCGACTGATTCTGGTGACTCAATAAACAAATCGTACATTTCTAATACATATCCTAAGTTTGGACCTGAAAGTTTAGTCCATGGTGAACCAATCGGTGTCCCGTTTTTCGACATTTAGAATACCCTCCAAATTTTTTCAAGCAGTATTTCCTATTTTCCCTTTATACAATCTATACTATTTTATCACGTTCCCTCCCGTTATAAAAGGAATCGAACGTGACGAAACTCAGAACATTTTTTTCATTTCAATTTTACTACTTTCCTTAGAAAATACAATGCTTTTCAAACAAACTAAGCAATTATTTGCGCTATGTCGAAATAATCCGATAGTTAGGCTAAGAATCTTCAAAAAATAAGGGGAAAACCATTGAAAAAGTTGATCCTTTACCTTCTTCACTTAATACGTGAATTGACCCACTTGCATTTTCAATTAGCATCTTTACAATGCTTAAACCTAATCCACTTCCACCTAAGTTCCGAGTTCGAACAGAGTCAACTCGATAAAATCGGTCGAATATCTTCAAAACATGTTGTGGAGCAATCCCAATCCCATGATCTTTGACGTTAACGATGATTTCAAGTGGCGTTTTTTTATAGGAAATGCAAACGTGTGCCGGACTCTTACTATAACGAATAGCATTACTTAAGATGTTACGGATAATTTGCTGGTACGCATTTGATGAAATGGGTACTTGCATTTCCTTACTTGCAGGAAGAATATGTTCAATGTTTGTGGATGGATGTATTTGACTTAATTCTTTAATTACTTCAATTGTATATTCCACAATATTTGTAGGTGGACGTTCTTTTATTTGTTCCCCACGAGCAAGTTCTAGCATTTCATCAATTAAATTTTTCATTTGATTTACTTCGCGTAATGATATTCCGAGCGACTCTTCCAATACCACAGGATCATATTTCCCCCATCTGTTTAGTAATGCAAGATGCCCTTCTACAACCTGTATGGGAGTCCTAAGTTCGTGAGATGCATCAGCAATAAATTGTTGTTGCTGTTCAAAGGAAGACTTCAACTTAGCCATCATACTTGCATATACGTCAATTAATTCACCAATTTCATCTTTAGCATCATAAGAAATCGCTAAATCTTTTTCAAAACCATGGGCAACGACGTCATCCATCGTAACCTTTAAATCTTGAAGAGGTTTTAATAAATAACTAGCCAGAATATAACCAATCCATCCCGATAAAAGTAAGGCACATAAACTAAAAAGCAACATGGCAGTTAATATATAAGTGATAATCGATTGAAAAGATGTTAGTGGATGTTCGAGTTGGACATATCCATTAAATCGTCCAAGCTTAACAATGCCGACAGCTGTTATGGAGGAAGAATCTCCAGTATTTATTAAATAACCTTTACTTGGAAAATCGATTGAATTAAAAGGTTGAAAAGTAGAAGTTTTATTAATTCGTAGCATCTCAATTCCATCAATATTTAACAATCGAATCGTTTGATTTTTATTTACAATTGACGTCATTAATCCAGTATTTGCTTGAATATCCTGAACAGTTAAAAAATGACCTTGGGATTCAAAGAATGTCATTAAATCTACCATTGTTCGATTCACTTCTTGTTCTTCTTGGTGATACAACCATCCTTTTAAGGCGACAAAGAGGATGATACTCATAGTGGCAAAACTCAAGAAAATAACTGTTGCAGAACTAAATGCCCATTTCTTTTTTAATGATTGAGATGCAATCAATCGCTTCCACCAAATTATTTGATTCATTGACGCATCACATATCCAACGCCTCTAACCGTTTCAATATAATTTGCAGATTCTCGAGGTAATTTTGAACGCAAATGGCGTATGTAGACATCTACCACATTTGTTTCGATGTCTACTAAATATCCCCAGACACTTTCCAAAATTAAGTTTCGTGTAACAACATGATTTTTATGTTGAATTAAAAAGACTAGTAAATCATACTCAGTTTTCGTTAATTCTAGAGCTTTATTATTTATTTCAACAAGATGAGCATCCGTATCGATAGTAATATCTTTAAATTCTAGTCGGGTTATCACATCATTAAGTCTGTTTGTTCTTCTCAGCACGGAACGTATTCTGGCTAATAGTTCTTCAATAGCAAACGGTTTCACTATGTAATCATCAGCACCTGCATCAAGTCCAGCGACACGATCAACGATAGCGTCCCTAGCTGTTATTAATATAATGGGTAATTGTGAAAATAAGCGAATTCTTCGACATACTTCAATTCCATTTAACTCAGGCAACATGACATCTAGTAAAACCACATCAAAGTTCTGATTCTTTGCCGCTTTTAATCCTTCTCTGCCAGATATATGATGTACCACATCAAAATCCTCGTGACGCAATTCCAATTCAATAAAACGAGCAATATTCTTTTCATCTTCTACAAGTAATACGCGGTAAGGGGTACGCATTTTCCACCTTCTTCATATTTGTCTAAAAATAGTTCCATATCGAGGTTTCTTTTTTAATGTCATTCAGAATAAACAAGTTGCTGATTTTTCCCCATTCGCTTCACTTCATACATAACCGTGTCAGCTTTTTCTAATAAATCCTCAACTGTGTTTCCGTGATCAGGGAAATAAGAAATTCCAATCGACGTAGTTGGAGTAAAGATGGTTCCACTTAATAACCAACCTGTTTTTAAAGAAGCTCTAATTCTACTAATGATGAGCGTCAATACTTCTTGTCTTTTATTAGGAATGTTTGGCAAACCTGTAAGGAGAATAACGAACTCATCTCCACCAACACGAGACACTAAGTCTTGTGTTCGCACACTCGATAATAGGGCCTCACCAAACATTCGTATAAATTCATCACCAATATCATGACCATGAGAATCGTTTACCGATTTGAAGTCGTCTCCATCTAAATATAGAACTGCTATTGATGTTTTATCTAATTCAGCTTGCTTGACCAATTGGGGAAACTCTTTCGACAGATGCCTTCGGTTAGGTAATTGCGTTAAGCTATCGTGATATGCCATAAAGCTAAGATGTTCTTCTAATTTTTTGCGTTCTGTTATTTCTCTTGAAACAATGACATGCTTTAATTTACCTTGCCGTTCACGATCTTTTACGGCAACAATCGAAGTTTCGGTCCAAAGCTTAAAATTATTTTTTTGATTATATTGAAGTTCTAGTCGTATTTCTTCATCTTCATTGACACGTTTTGACACGTCATTTTTCCATAAATTTAGATATTCATTTGTCAGCATGTCACTAAATTGTTTATTCAACATTGCTTCTTTTGATAAACCTAGTATTCTATCGTGAGAAGGTGATGTATAAAGAATATATCCTTTCTCATCTGTAATCGCGATTAAATCATTGGTATTCTCTGTAATTAAATTAAACGTTTTTTCAATTGATTGTAGGTCAGTCATCATATTCTTTTTTTCTGTTATATCAAATTGAATGATAAGAATATTTTCAATCTGCTGTTGTTCATTGTATAGCGGAATTATAGTTGTATCTCCCCAGTAAAAAGTCCCGTCTCTTGCTCTATTTCGAAGCTCTCCACGCCATATTTTTTCGTGCATAACGACTTTCCACAAGTGTCGCATTTGAATGTCATTATAGAGATCAATTTGCAATGTACTAATATGTTGACCTATTACTTCTTGTTTCATAAAGCCAGTTGTGGCAATAAACAAGTCATTGGCATATTCAATGACTCCGTTTTGCGTGGTCATTAACACCATTGCAGCCTTACTAATCGCACGTTTATAACTTTCTAAAATATGTCTAGTATTACGGAGACTTTCCTTTAACTCGACTTCATCTGTAACTTCTTGTAACAAAATATACATGGCAACGGTTTCCTCATTTTTCTTTATAGGAGAGTAACTTACAAGAAATGTCCCTTCGTCACCAGTCGATTTCATTCGTTGAACAAGTACTGATGATTTCCCAGTACCTCGTAAATTTGTTTCAAAATGATGTTCAACTTGACTATGCTCTTTCAAAGGGACGAATGGCAAGTTCAAGTAATGTTTTCCACGCCACTCTGTCATTTTATAGCCAAATATTTCTTCAAACTTAGGATTCATATCAAATATTTTACCGTCTTTAGTGACAATAATTGTTGGGTCCACAATCATATTCAGTAAAGATTGCATAAATAAATATTTTTCTTCTATTTCCTTTTGAGTTGAAACTTCTTTAGTCGTTGCAAGTATATATGTACCTTGTACTGTTTGAATTGGTTTTATGGTAGTTTCATTTACTAATTCAACATCTGAAAACAAAAAGAAATCTTGATATATAACTACTTTATTTTCTTGAATGGCTAATAAGTAATTCTCATAAATTTCCTCTAAATGTGGAGATGTTAGCATATCGTGTAAATTAGAGTTAATTGGACTATCTTTAAAAATGAGCCTTGCACTTTCGTTGACAAATAAATACTCAAAAGAGTGTTCTTTTTGAATTAAAAAAAACACTAAATCTGAGGTATCTCCATATAATAAATCAAATTGTGTTTGAGTGAAAAAATGTTCCATCTACTTTCATCTCCTACAAATACTCGTTGCTAGACCATCCATCTTTTACATTTTTCTGTGCTTGTAGCTCTAATTCTTTATACTCATTAATTTCATTTTCATGAAGAATGACTGAATTAATGATAAATTCTCCGTCTTCAGTTAATTCACCCGAATAGGTAGCAAAAAATGTTGCATTGCCGATCAGTGATAAATGAATATGATTTTCATTTTGTTCGATCTCGCACTTAACAAAACCACCTGGATTATATACCGTTATTTCACCATAAGGGACTAAATTAATTGTTGCAGACACTAATGCGGAAGCCGTCATGGCAGTACCACATGCATTTGTAAACCCTACGCCTCGTTCGAAAGTTCGTACGAAAATACTCGACTCATCAACAGGATGAACAAAACTGACATTAACGCCATCTGGAAAATGCCCATTTTCTATATTAAAAGATGTAGCAAGTTGTTCTTGGAACTGTGTATCTTCAATATAATGAATAGGGACAATACCGATTAAATGAGGGTTTGGGACCGACACTGCAGTAAAGTGAATATCCAAGGAGAATTCTGGCATTACTTCATTCACAATTTGCTTATGATTTTTATATTTCATTGGAAGTGAAGTAAGTTTAAACGACACGGGTGAAATTTCTACCTTATAAGTGTCTATGCTTTTAAATATTGGTTCTACTTGTTGCACAGATAGTACGGCTTTCATCGTCTCAATCGTTGCTACAGTTCCCCCTAATTTTGTTAAAACAAATCTTGCTACACATCTTAACCCATTTCCACACATGGATGCTTCAGACCCATCTGCATTATAAACGCGCATTTTCGCATCTGCTTTAGTTGATTGTGAAATAATTAATAACCCATCTGCTCCATTTTCATTAGAGGGGTCGCACATTTTTTGTGCAGTTAAAGGCCAATTATAAATCATGTTTGGTATTTCTTCGTGTAAGTAAAATGTATTGCCAGAACCGTGCACTTTATGAAAAATGATTGTCATGATAATCCCTCCAAGATTCTATATCTTCATATTAAATCTAATAATAAATGGTTACAACTATTCCCTAAAATTTCTATCTAAAATCTTAATAAAAATTACACAAATTTCACGATTTTTTTGTTTTCATTTTAAATAAAAATTAGTATAGTAATAAAGAAAAGTAATAAAGAAAACAATTTAATAAAACGATTTATTGATCGTAAATCGTTAGGGAAGGCAAATGGTGCGCCACCAGTTTAATGACTGGTTCTAGTGGGTTCGATTCCCACCCCGGAATTTTTTATGCACTACAAAATGAAAAATTTCGAGGGGCTAGAGCTAGACTTCTGTCTTTATCTGCCCCGATATGGAGGCGTTAATTGTGATTAAAAGACGAGAATTGCACGAATGTGGCTCTTTGTTCGAGTATTTATCTCACCCATCTGTCTTTCCTTTCGTTCGACAAAAAGCAACTTCAACTGATGAATTCTTATTTATGACGAAACAATTAATGGAAGAAGAAGAATGTGGAAAAGTTATTTCACGCACGATTACTGATGATTATGGGATGCCAATAGGGACTATAAATTTATATGATATTCAAGATCAAGCTGGGTTTCTAGGAACGTGGATTGGTCACCCTTTCCAAGGAAAAGGATTCAATCTAAAAGCGAAAAATCTTTTTTTAGAAGAGCTTTTTTATCAACATAATATCAATACAGTTTTTGTGAGGATTAAAAAGCATAATGAAAAGTCTCTTCGTGCAACAGAGAAACTAGCTTACAGTATGAACGCTAGATATACTCATCCTACTTTATTTGAAGAAATTAATGCAGGAGACCATAAATATGAGCTGTATCAAATAACTAAAGACTTATTCTACTTAGCAACTGCTGCATCTAGATTTGTTGAAGAAGAAGAACATGCAATATAATTTAATATACCGCCCACACATATAATTGTGTAGGCGGTTTTTTTATTTTGAATATGAAGTAATCAATTTTACCATTTCATCTGGTTTTTTTGTGTGATCAGAGCTTTCCATCAATTTTCGTATATCATTTGCTTGACCATTTAGATCTTTTAAGGACGTCAAAAATAATTTAGGTGTAACATCTTCTTCTTCAAGAACCGAGGCCCACCCTTGTTTTTTGAAAATTTGAGCATTTAGTACTTGATCTCCTCGACTTTTTTGTTTTGATAAAGGTATTAATAACATCGGTTTACGTAAAGCTAAAAATTCGAATATTGAATTTGAGCCAGCTCTTGAAACAATTAAATCTGCTGCGTGTATTAAGTCAGGTAATTCTTTTGTCACATATTCAAATTGTTTATATCCTGGAATTTTAAGTAAAGAGTCGTCTACTTTACCTTTTCCACAGAGGTGAATGATATCAAACATTTTTAGAAGTTGCGGTAAATTGCTACGAATAGCTTCATTAACTACCACTGAACCTTGACTACCGCCCATGATTAGAAGGACAGGCTTCCAACCAGCAAAGTCACACAATTGAAGACCCACTTGTTTTTTCCCTTCAAATAACTCTGAACGAATAATGGAGCCAGAACAACTTGATTTTTCAGGAGGTAAATGTTGTAATGTCTCTTGAAAAACAGTAAATATATGATGAGCCATGGGAATCGCAATTTTATTTGCTAAACCGGGAGTTACATCAGATTCGTGAATTACAACCGGAATTTTCGCTAATTTCCCTGCCAAAACAACAGGAACCGATACGAATCCTCCTTTTGAAAAGATAACAGATGGGTTTACTTTTCTTACAATTAATAAAGCTTCAATAAGCCCTTTTCCCACGCGAAAAGGATCTGTAAAGTTTTTTACAGAGGCGTAACGTCTCAATTTCCCACTTGAAATTGCATGATACATAACATTAGGAAAGGCATCACGAATTAATTCCAATTCAATACCATCTTTGGATCCTATGTAATGGATTTCAAAACCTTGCTCTACTAATGCTGGGATGATTGCTTGGTTAAGTGAGACGTGACCGGCAGTTCCTCCACCTGTTAATACAATTGTTTTTTTATTCATATGTATATCTCCTATCTTTATTATCATTCTTTAAGGTAAAATTTTAAAATCTATTTTTGCAATACATCTGACATTGTTCGTATCCTCTACATAATATACACCATTTAAAGACTCGACAGAAACGATATCTGCTAAAAGTAACTAAACTCAATTAAAATCCAAAACATGGATAGAGTGAAAAATCCGATAAATTACATAACCTCTTTGTCGATATAAAATGTGCTATAATAATTGGAAATTTGCAGAATTCAGGGTGATCTAGTATGTACGAAACTACACAGCTTAAAGAGAAATGGTTGCTCATGTTCAAAATCGTATTTCCTATATTAGTCACACAAGTTGCTTTATATTTAATCTCATTCTTTGATATTTTAATGTCAAGTAGATACGGGAGTGAAGACTTAGCTGGTGTAGCGATAGGTTCATCGTTATGGATACCTGTATATACCGGTTTAGCAGGTATATTAATAGCAATCACACCCATTGTGGCACAATTAGTCGGTGCGAGGAAAAAGGACGAAGTCAGACTTGTTGTTCAACAAGGATTATTATTATCCTTGGCATTATCTGTTTTTATTTCAATAGGGCTATTCTTTGTGTTAGAACCTATTCTTCAAATAATGACATTAGAAGTTCGAGTTGAAAAAATCGCCAAATCATATTTACTTGCAATGATTATAGGTATTATCCCACTATTTGCTTACACTGTTTTACGTTCTTACATGGATGCCTTAGGTAAAACGCGGGTCACGATGATCATCACCTTACTGTCAGCCCCTATAAATGTGTGCTTTAATTATGTACTTATTTTCGGTAAATTCGGTTTTCCTGAACTTGGTGGAGCTGGAGCTGGATATGCTTCAGCCATAACTTTTTGGTTAGTTTTCTTTATCACCGTTGGTATTGCTCATAAGCAAAGACCATTTGAGCAATATGAACTGTTTAAGAATTGGCAGCGTGTTCAGTTTTCAAAATGGAAGGATATTTGTACAATTGGAATTCCAATTGGTTTGTCGATTTTTGCAGAAACAAGTATTTTTTCTGCTGTTACCTTAATGATGAGTACATATAGTACAGCAGTTATTTCAGCTCACCAAATTGCTTTAAACTTCACGTCTTTACTTTACATGATTCCTTTAAGTATTTCATTTGGTGCAACAGTTTTAATAGGATATGAAGTCGGCGCGAAACGTTTTAAAGATGCACAAACTTATAGTTGGTTAAGTGTCAGTACAGCGATATTATTCAGCTTCTTCTCTGCATGTGTTTTATTTTTTTTCAGAGAACAAATTGCAGGAATATATACGACTGACGAAACGGTTATTCAATTAACGGTTCAATTCTTCGTATTTGCTGCACTTTTCCAATTGTCAGATGCCATCCAAGCGCCAGTTCAAGGGGCTTTAAGAGGTTATAAAGATGTTAATGTTACGTTTATTATGGCCATTATCTCATATTGGGTCATTGGTTTGCCAATTGGCTATCTCTTGTCGAAATTTACTGATTTCGGACCTTTTGGATACTGGATTGGGTTAATTGTTGGGTTAACTGCAGGTGCCATTACTTTGACATATCGACTCATTCGTATTCAACGCAAAAAACAAGACGCAGCCCACTAGGGGTTGCGTCTTGTTTTCATTTTCACTTCAAAATACCAGTCCGCTTTTATGCTAGGTCTGTGGAGCTTTTTCAGTGTGTCAGATTTTGTTTAGAAGCTCTTTATATATTTTGAAATATTCCTGCGAAGATTTAGCCCAACTAAAATCAAGTGTCATGGCTTTATCTACTAAAGCCGACCACTTGTCGGGCTGTTTGCGGTAAATATTTACAGCCCGCTCAATCGTATTCAGCATATCGTGTGCATTATAATTAGCAAAACTAAAACCATTTCCTTGTTCTGTAAATTCGTTATAATTTATCACGGTATCTTTAAGTCCGCCTGTTTCACGAACGAGCGGCAGGGTTCCATAACGAAGTGCAAGTAACTGTCCGATGCCACATGGTTCAAATTGAGATGGCATCAGAAAAAGATCAGAACCAGCATAGATTTTTCTAGCCATTGCTTCATCAAAGTAAAGGTTGGTTGACACTTTATCTGGATAATTATCAGCAAAGTATCTAAACGACTCTTCATATTGATGATCCCCTGTGCCTAATAAAACAAACTGTACATTCAATCCCATTATTTCATGAAAAACATGTAGAATCAGATCTATACCTTTTTGATCAACAAGTCTGGTAACCATAGAAATTATTGGTATATCAGCATTTACAGGAAGTGCTAGAATTTCTTGTAAATTCTTTTTATTTTCAATTTTCCCCTCAAAATCATTGAATGGAAGAATAATAAATTCGTCATGTTTAGGATCATAGGACACATCGTCAATGCCATTCACAATTCCATGAAGTTCGCTACCTCTTCTTCGTAAAAAACCATCAAGCCCTTCTCCGTAATATGGAGTCTGTATTTCGGATGCATAGGTAGCGCTTACTGTTGTTATGCGATCAGCAAAGGCTAGACCTGCTTTAAGATAACTGACATTCCCATAAAACTCTAAACCGTCCTGGTGAAAATAATGCTCATTTAAATCAAGTAAATCATAAAGGACTGATTTTGAATAGACACCTTGGTAGCGCAAATTATGAATCGTAAATAACGTTCTAATTCCTTGATAATACGAGTTTTTTTCATAATGAGCTTTTAAAAGAACAGGAATCAGCCCTGTTTGCCAATCATGGCAATGAATGATATCAGGTCTTTCCTCTAAGTATGGCAATACCTCAAGCACAGCTCGGGAGAAGAACGCGAACCTTTCTCCATCATCATCAAAACCGTAGCTACCATGTCTTTTAAAATAATATGCGTTATCGAGGAAGTAGACTGTTATTCCTTGATAATCAAATTTTTCAATGCCGCAGAACTGATTTCTCCAGCCTACAGGCACTTCGATACTTTTAATCCATTGCAGTTGTTCTGTATAGTGCAATGAAAGATCTTCATATTTAGGTAATATTACGCTGACATTTACCCCATCTTTATGTAAAGAGTGAGGCAAGGCACCAATAACATCTCCTAGTCCACCGGTCTTAATGAAAGGTGCGCACTCTGAGGCTGCAAATAAAATATTCATGCTAGTTTCCCTCCATTAAATAACTTCTGCTTTTTTGATTACAGTTGGCTGATGCCTGGCTTTTAATACCTGTCCCTTAGTAATGATAACTTGTTTATCGGTGATAATATTTTCTATATGTGCTCCTTCTTCTATATCACCCCTCTGCATGATGATACTATTTTTCACTACAGCCCCTTTTTTAACCTGCACCCCACGGAAAATAATACTGTTTTCAACGGTTCCTTCGATATTACAGCCATTTGCAATTAAGGAATTGGACACTTCAGATGAAATGGCATAGTTAGTAGGTGCTTCATGCTTAATTTTGGTGAAGACTTCCCAAGAATCATAAAAATAAGTATTTAAAATTTCTGGATTAAGAAATTCCATATTACTAGTATGGTATGTTTCAAGAGAATGAATGAACGGCATATGGCCATTAAATTTGTAACCTTGCACCCGGAAATCTCTTAAGTTTGCCTTAACCACATCTTTCAAAAAATCATATTCTTCATTATCCACACATTTTTTGATTAAGTCTATTAACAGTTGCTTTCCAATCACATATGTTTCCAAACATACATGATCTCCTCTATTAGGAGATGTATAAAGCTCAATATCAAGGACTTCACCATTTAAATCAAGTGAACATTGGTGATAAAGCGGTTTGCGCATCGGTTTTCCGTCATAATCCTTATACAGGACTGTTATATCAGCTTCATTGCTTTCATGTTCTTTTATCACTTCGTTAAAGTCTATTTTACAAATATGATGACCAGGAGCAATAATAACCGTGTCAGCATTTGCTCGCTGAAAGAATTCTAAATGATCAAAGAATTGCTGCAAATCCCCTTTAATCTTTTCATCAGGATGGCTTGGAGGCAATATAAATAATCCTTGCGAACGGTGATCAAGATCCCACTCTTTTCCTGAACCAAGATGATCCATGACAGATCGATATTTATCCTTAGTGAAAATTGCAACTTTGCTGACGCTAACATTCATAAAGTTTGACATGGTGAAATCAATCATCCGATAGCGACCTCCAAAGGGTACGGAAGCTAGGCAACGATGTTGAGTCAGTTCTTTCAATATTGGTTTTTCATTTACGAGATTAATTACTCCTAATACGTTATTCATTTAAGCTCCCCCTTTTATTTATATTTTAAAGTTTGGCATATGTCGGAGAAATCCGTTGATTTTCTCCGATCAGGGTAATTCCCTGTTTATTGACACCAATAACAGCTCCGTCTTCTATAATTGTTCCGCTACCAATAATCGCCTTTTCTATCGTTACATTTTTGCCGATTTTCACATTTGGCATGATAACGGAATCCTTAATTGTAGATCCTTTTCCAACTTGCACGTTGTAGGAAAGAACGGAATGCTCGACTTTGCCAAATACCAAACATCCTTCATTAATTAAGGATTGTAAGACTTCACCCTCTTGAGAGATATATTGTGGGGGATGATTAGCATTCCCTGCATATATTTGCCAGTTAGCATCTCCTAGATCAAAAGCGGGTGGTTCTCCCAATAAGTCCATATGTGCTTCCCATAGGCTTTCGACTGTTCCGACGTCCTTCCAGTAATCTTTAAATCTATAAGCTTGCACATGAGCCCCTTCATCAATCATCTTTGGAATAATATCTTTTCCAAAGTCATTGGTAGAACCGATGGTATTTTCATCTTCAGTTAAATATTTTTTAAGGTGTTTCCAGTTAAAGAGATAAACGCCCATGGAAGCCAGATTGCTTTTTGGATGTTCTGGTTTCTCGTCAAATTCTATAATTTGATCGGTATCATCAGTATTCATAATACCAAAGCGATTAGCCTCATTCCAAGGCACCTCAATGACAGCAATTGTAGCAAGGGCTCCCTTCTCAACATGGTCCTCAAGCATCTTATTGTAATCCATCTTGTATATATGATCTCCTGAGATGACAAGCACGTATTCCGGTTCATATTGGTCAATAAAATGAAAATTTTGATACACTGCATTGGCTGTTCCTTTGTACCACTCACCACCATCTTTACCCTTATAAGGTGGAAGCATTGCGACACCTCCGTAATTGCGGTCGAGATCCCATGTTCTCCCATTACCTACATATGAGTTTAAAATATGCGGTCGATATTGTGTGAGTATTCCTACCGTATCAATACCAGAATGTGTACAGTTGCTTAACGTAAAATCGATAATTCGGTATTTCCCACCAAACGGAACTGCGGGTTTAGCTAAGTCACTTGTCAATTCTCCTAGTCTTGAACCTTGACCACCCGCTAAGAGCATTGCCACCCATTTTTTAGACGCCATTTATATTGACTCCCCTTTGTCTTGTTTTTGTTTGCTTCATAAATATCACAATACCTAATGGCGGTACGGTTATTTCAATACTGCACGGCTGGTTATGACGCGATTCCTTACTCGCAATGATTGAAGCTGAATTACCCTGACCAGAACCACCATATGATACGGCATCACTATTAAATGCCTCATAATATTTCCCAAAAGATGGGACTCCAATTTGATAATTATGGTATACATTGGCTGAAAAATTACAAACAACAATGCAATAATCCCCCTTGCGTTTTCCTTTTCTCATAAAAGTAATCACGCTTTGTTCTGCATTGTCTGCATCGATCCACTGGAAGCCAGCTTCCTCATGATCGAGACGCCAAAGTGAATTTGTTTCCTGATAGAATTTATTTATTTCTTGAAAGTAATGAAAGAAATTGGAGTGAGATTCAAAACCTAAAAGCATCCAATCCATTTCTTCTGCGTATTTCCATTCGTCAAACTGTCCAAATTCACTACCCATAAATAAAAGTTTTTTACCGGGATGTGTAAATAAATACCCTAAAAGCAAACGTGAATTCGCGAATTTTTGCCAGTAATCCCCAGGCATTTTATTAAGTAATGACCGTTTTCCATGAACCATCTCATCATGAGAAAATGGAAGTACGTAATTTTCAGAAAATGCGTAAAAGAATGAAAATGTCAATAGATGATGATGCCTTGGACGTTCACTTACATCAAATTTCATATACTTAAGCACGTCATTAGACCAGCCCATATTCCATTTATAATTAAATCCAAGCCCACCTTCACTAGTCGGTTTTGTAACTAGCGGCCACTCAGTTGATTCCTCTGCCATCATCAATACACCAGGATACTTATGGAAAATAGTTTCATTTAACTTTTTCAAAAACTTGACAGCTTCTATGTTTTCTCCGCCTCCATATTGATTCTTTAATTTAATAGGAAGTGGATTATCATGATTTAAATAAACAATTGAAGAAACTGCATCAACCCGGAATCCGTCAACATGATAGACATCCATCCAAAACATAGCGTTAGAAATTAGAAAGCTGATAACTTCCGGCTTGCTGTAGTCAAAGCTATATGTTCCCCAGATAGGCCGCTCTGCACGCATGGGATCTGCTGATTCATAGAGAGGAGTTCCATCAAAACGACCAAGACCTTGAATATCCTTACAAAAATGTGCAGGAACCCAATCTAGTATTACACCAAGTCCCTTTTGATGGCACTGGTCGATGAAATACATTAATTGCTCTGGTGTACCATATCGGCTTGTCACCGAATAAAATCCAGTTATTTGGTAGCCCCATGAACCATCAAATGGGTGTTCCATAATGGGCATCAACTCAATATGTGTAAAGTTATTTTCTACTGCATAATCAACTAGTTCGTCGGCGAGTTCTTGATAAGTATAAAACTCACCATCTTTTTTTTGCTTCCAGGAAGCCAAGTGTACCTCGTAAATCATCATCGGTTTGTGGTATATATCTGTCTTTATTCGCTGAGCCATCCATTTTTGATCATGCCATTCATAGGAATTTAATTTATAGATAACAGAAGCCGTTGCGGGTCGCAGCTCCGAATAAAATGCGTAAGGGTCTGCTTTTAATTCTTTATGACCATCCGGCCCGGTAACCTCATATTTATAGATGTCTCCTTGTTTAAGCTCGGGAATAAATAAAATCCAAATTCCTGAATTGTTCAAACGTTCCATCTCACTATGAAGGCCATTCCAATTATTAAAATCACCTACGACGGATACCCGCTTTGCATGTGGCGCCCAAACTGCAAATCTCACACCTTGAAATTCGTTATGTGAAAGGAGATGTGAACCGAGTATTTTATAGCTTTCATACAGTGATCCTTCATGGAAAAGGTATACATCAAGATCACTCGGGTATAGCTGCTTTGGGATATTAATCATTTTTTCCACATTTCCATCTCCTTCACCTTATGATTGTTCTATTTTTTTTACCATCTCTAACTTAAATTATTCGCCACATATTTAAATACTCCTTTATAATGTTGGTTTTTATGTGAAAAATTTAACTTAAGGCAAAAATAAAAAATCCAACAGGAAATGAAGGATTTTTTAGACTGCACTATTTGGACGTGAACTATTGCTGAAACATTACGATTTTTAAGACTAGGACCGTCCCATAATTATAGTCTGCAGTCCCGTTACACTTTCCTATTTTTCTTTCACAGACTAACTGTATTAAATGAGTGAATCCTAATCCAACGTTTATGGGATTAATAAATATAAATACTATTGTTTTTGTTTAAGCATTATCATTACCTGTCAATTGAGAAGGGCTAATACTTCTCATTCTGTTTAAAAATAAATAAGAAAGAGAAACGGACCATGCTAAAGGAGTGTTCCCATTTGGCACATTTTTCCCCCCAATATATAATTCAGGAATTTCCCAATTATCAGGAATAATTCGTTCCGTTTTATTTATATATTCATAAGCTTTATTATACAGACCCAGTTCAAAATAACATAATCCCATCCAAGGAAGTCCGAAGCACCATTCAGCTTCGCTTCCTTCGTTATAATACTGATCATTTTGATAACGAATACATCCATTTGTACGTTCTAGGCGTTCGGATACCATCTCAATTATCTTAAGAGCCATTTTTCGTTCTACAATTCGATATGGATATATAAGTGACAGCAGCGCTAAATCGGTTTCTTTTGTTTCACTTTCCCGTGGCAATAGGAAACGTAACGTTTCTTCCCCTTTTCGAATTAGTTCGGGCTTAACGTTTACTAGCATTTTCACCGCGTGTAAGCCTGCAACGCATGCACCGACACTTGAAGCATGCAATTCTATATTTTCTTCCCACATTCCATTATCCTTTGCCTGCCAGTATTGGAGACATTCTAAGTAGTCGACAAGCTTCTGAACGATAGCGAGATCTTTGTCATCACGGATAACCTTTTGTCCGTTGCTCACACCTTCTCCCACTCCCCATAAGAAGGCTCCAATCGCATCATTTTGTGCATGACCCCACTCTTGGCTAAGTTCCTTTAACTCGGTGGAATATCTTGAGTGTATATGTTCAAAAAGATAAATCGGTTTCTTTTCCCGATGAATATCAATTTTCCATTCATACCTTTTAAATAGATCAAATAAAGCATGATAGGCTTTTTCATATCTGTCAGAGCGGCTTTGTAAAAATGGCAAAACCGTATAAACGACATCACGTATCCAAACGTAATTATAGTCATTTGAAATACTTGCCGTGTAAGCACCATTTGGAAGTCGCATCCTATCTAAAACTTCAATTGCATTGTTAATTTTCATATTGAGACACCCCTATAATTTATTTCTTTACATTTAGCGTTAACTATATACGTTGATTTTAGACAAAATTTTACTCACAATAAATGAAAACGTTTTCATTTTAAAGTCGTCTTTTAAAATCAAAATAAGCAGTATGATAGGTATTATTTATATTTTATGTAGAAATTCCAATTTTTTATAAGCAATAAGACTCAATTGAAATCGTAAAATATCATGTATACATGAATATAAATAGAAAAAGCATGGACTTTGCGTGTAGTATTCATGCTCATGAAGTTTTATTTTGTATACCCCATTACTATATAGAGTTTGTGTATAGAATTAATCACATTTTACCACTATTAAACGAATACGAATAGACACAATATGCTAAATAATCTATTTAATTAACTAACATGCGACGCAATACGACATAATCAGAGAGAAAAAGACAAATATCACAGGGTTGATCACATATGAATACATAAGTATGAGTGTGCTTAAACTCCAAATTCAAATATATTTACAATAGAAAAACGGCCATCTCTAAGAGTGAGATGGCCGTTTCTTATTTTCTACTTATTATTTTTGAATAAATTGTTGTGTCCAGTAATGACCTTGTGCATCGTATCCAATTCCAATATGAGTGAAATTAGCTTTCATGATATTCTCACGATGACCTGGTGATTCCATCCATGCTTTTACGACTTCCTCCGCTGATTTTTGACCCATTGCGATATTTTCTCCGGCTGCACGGTAGTCGATACCAAGAGCTTTCATACGATCGAATGGTGAACCAAATGTAGGACTAGTATGTGAGAAGTATTTATTTGTTCTCATGTCTGTTGATTTTTCACGTGCTGCATTCATTAATTTAGCATCTGTTGCAAGAGCTTTTAATCCTTCTTTAGCTCGTTCTTGATTGGTCAAAGTTAGTACTTGTTGTTCAATGTTTGAAATTGAACCTGCTTGTTCTGTTGCTTGAGTTGCTGGCTTTTCTGCAACTGGTTTAGCCGTTGCTGCTGGCTTTTCTGCAACTGGTTTAGCCGTTGCTGCTGTTTTTTCTGCAGCTGGTTTAGCCGTTGTTGCTGTTTTTTCTGCAGCCGGTTTAGCCGTTGCTGCTGGTTTTTCTGCAACTGGTTTAGCTGTTGCTGCTTGCTTTTCTGCTACAAATTTCTCGAAATCAAAATTTAATCCTGATGCAGCAAGTTGTGCGTAAATTTCTTCTAACATCTGTTGCTGTGAGGCTGTATATGATTCAACCTGTTTTGATTGAGTATTTTTTGTCCAATTATTAGTAGCTTGAGTCAGAAAATTTTCTGCATTTTGTGAAGATGATGCTTCTGCAGTTATAACTTGACCAAATGAGAAAACCATAACTCCCATTGTTAATCCTAGTAACCATTTTTTCAATTCATCCACTCTCCTCTTCTGCCACTTAGTCTATCTTTAAATTCTACTATAATAAAAACTAGTTGTTACCAATTTCACCAGTAGAAATAGAAAGATAGTCTCTATGCATATTCAAGGAAGTTGTAATTGTGTGGTTTTAGATTAATTCCCATATGTTTCAATTCAAAAGGTATTGACGGTTTTAAATACATCCCCATATAGCTGTTTCAATTGCATTTTTAAGAGGTTATTTAAATTGCTTTTTTCTATTCTCTCGTATGCTATTTGTAGTTTTTCAGCTGAGCTTTTCCGAACACGTGGGTGGGTTAACTCATCTAATAACTCAATTCGAATACTAACTTCTAATTGTTCTAACGATGTCATTGTTGTTGTCTCATGACGAAATGGAAATAAAGTTTGGTATGCTTGTATTATTTCAATCATAATTTATTACTCACTTCCAGGAATCTTTAAATCCGCAATTTTTTCTCCAATAATTACTATGACCGGATCCATTTTCACATACTCTGGTAACCACTGAACCATTCCATATGAATATTGGAAGAGCATGGGGTTTTTAGTACCTTTGATCGGAACAAAGCCCTTCATCCGATATATGGTAGATGGTATTGTTCGTAACCAGTCTTCAAATTCGACCTTACCGACAGATTCTTTAAATGAAATTAATCGAGTTGACAACGTAAGTTGCTCCCCTATTCTAGCTTCATTCACTTTATTCTCACTAACAGTGCCTTTTAATCTTTCTAACATCGACAATGGACATTTGCCATGGGAAGTCTGAATTAAGGTAGCAGTTGAATTGAAACTTTGTAACTCAAAAGTAATCTTTGCTTGTAGATCTTCAGATAATAAATCCATTTTGTTTGCTATAAGCAAATGTGCGTGACGAATTTGTTCTAAAAAAAGAGATCTCATCTGCGGCGAAAGCAAGTGTCGATCCAACCATCGCTTACTATCAACAACTGTCACTATTCCTTTAACATTCAATTGCTTTGCAAATAGAGGAGAGTAAACTGCATCTAAAGCTTCTACTGGATGAGCTGCACCGGTCGTTTCAATAATAAGCACGTCAAAATCTTCACCCGCTAACAGTGTTTGAAGCTGTGCTTCTGTTTTCTCTGATCCGGTACAACAAATACATCCTTCTAGCATTTCTTTTAGTGGTATATCATCTTCTACAGCCTTTGAATCAAATGGAAGTTTTCCTAATTCATTCATCAGTACAGCTGGCTTTAAGCCTCTTTCTTTTAACTGTCGTATAGTGTCAGTTAATAGAGAAGTCTTTCCACTACCTAAAAAGCCACTAAATAAATAAACATCCTTCATATTAATACATCCTTTCTCGAAACAAAAGCCGACCTCAAATTGCAGGCCAGCTTTTTGTTTATTTTGCAAGTACTTTTAATAATAAATCCTTAGCCTTTAATAACTGTGGATCTTCTTTTTCAATTTTCTCACGTAAACGATCCATTAGGGCGTAAGTAGTATCACCAGTTAAGATACCTGTTTCTTCAAGTTCTTCTTCTTTTTGCAATTGCTTAATAGCGGCCTCTGTTTGATCGTCGAATAGTCCGTCCACTTTACCAGTGTCAATGCCAACAGCTGTAAGCATTTCTTCTGCTGATTTGACTTGATCTGATAATAAGCCATTTTTTATTTCTATAGAAGCATCTAAAAAAGGTAATTTAGTATAAGATGGATATTCAACTTTTACATCAGGAGCAATACCCTTTTCATGAATCCAATTACCATCTGGGGTTAACCATTTTGCAGTTGTGAATTTCATATTTGATCCATCGGTTAATTCATTTGCGGTTTGAACTGTTCCTTTACCAAATGTATTTATGCCAACAAGTTGTGTTCCAGCAGATTCTCTCATAGCTGCTGCAAGAATTTCTGAAGCAGAAGCACTTCCCTCATCAATTAATAATGATACTGGTACTTTTACTTTAGATCCGCCCGTAGCTGTGAAGACTTCTGCATCTTTTCCTTTTTCTTTAGTTTGGAACAAAGTTTTTCCATCCTCAACAAATAAATTTGAGATATTGATGGCTGAATTTAGTAATCCACCAGGATTTCGCCTCACATCAAGGACCATCGCTTTCATTCCAGATTCTTCCATTTCAGTAATAGATGCAAGAAGTTCATCATACGTATTTTCAGAAAAACTTGTAATTTGAATGTGTGCTACATTATCTTCAAGCATTTCTGCATATACCGTTTCTATTGGTATCTCATCACGGACAATAGTAATTTCCATTGGGTCGCTCTTTTCACCACGTTGAATTGTTAAGGTTACAGATGTACCTTTTTCTCCGCGAATTAAAAGAACGGCTTCAGATGCACTCATCCCAATAATATCTTCACCATCAACTGCGGTGATACTGTCATTTGTTAAAATGCCAGCTTTTTCAGCAGGTGAGTTTTTGATTGGTGAAACAACTGAAATAACGCCATTACGTTCTTGTATTTCAGCACCGATTCCCTGGAAACTTGAAGAAATACTTTCTTTAAACTGTGACGCCTCATCCTGATTCATATAATCTGAATAAGGATCTCCGAGAGAATCAATCATTCCATTAATTGCCCCATTAACTAATAATTCTTGATCAATATCTGCATAATAATCGGCTTTTAACTGGTCATACGCTTGGTATAACTTTTCGAACTCTCGTCTTTCAGGTGCCCCTACTTCGACTACTTTTTCATCGCCAAATGTTAAAGCAAATATCGTTAATCCTGCGGAACTTAAGATTAAAGTAAAGATAAGCATGATGAAGAAGAAAGGTTTCAAACGAATATATTTACCCGCGTGCGAATCTTGGTGATTATGTTCTACTTGTTGTTCAGGAGTATTTTGCTTCTCATCCATATCATTCACCACTTTCAAATCGAAACCATTATATTTAATGCTTCAATGTTTATGTATAGTTTATCAGGTAAGACGCATATACGGGAAGAAAAAGGCTGTCAAGAAAATATTTGACAGCCTTTTCTGATTACTCTTGTATAGCAGCTTCTAATGCTACTTCAATCATTTCGTTAAATGTCAATTGACGTTCTTCTGAAGTTGTAACTTCACCAGTCAATAAGTGATCACTTACCGTTAATATAGAAAGTGCTTGGCGACCGAATTTAGCTGCTAATGTATAAAGTGCTGAAGATTCCATTTCAAGCGCTAGAATTCCATATTGAGCCCATTTTTCATGCTCTGCATGCTCATTGTAGAATACGTCTTCTGTAAATACATTACCTACCTTAAGATTTAAGCCCTTTTCAATTCCTGCATTATATGCTTTTAATAACAAGTCAAAATCCGCAGTAGGTGCAAAGTTTATGCCATTAAAAATGATTTCATTCATTTTCGAGTCAGTTGAAGCAGTTTGCGCAAGAATAACGTCGCGTACTTTAACGTCTTTGTGAATTGATCCACATGTACCTACGCGGATTAATTTTTGAACATCATATTCAGCCATTAATTCCGTAATGTAAATAGAGATAGATGGAACTCCCATTCCTGTTCCTTGAACAGAAATACGTTTCCCTTTGTAAGTACCAGTGAATCCAAACATGTTACGAACTTCATTGTATTGAACAACGTCTTCTAAAAACGTTTCTGCAATGTATTTTGCACGTAATGGATCTCCTGGTAGTAAAATCGTATCGGCGATATCGCCTTTTTTTGCATTAATATGAACACTCATTTTTTTACCCTCACTTTATAGACATTTCCGTACTATCATACTGTTTTTTAAGTCTAGATGCAAATGAAGTTACGTATACTCAGAATTGATCCACGGTATTCTTCACGCAACTAAGTATTTGTTCCGCTTTTCACAGAATTACAAATGAAGATTAATTTCTTTCTATGATTGAAAAGCTATATTTGTTTCATATAGCAACCACATTTCATCAAAAATAGTTGCTGATATATCTGAATGAGCCAATTCTTCAATATACCTAGATATTTCTTCAAAATCCTTTGATTGCTTAGGGAAAGTTAAATCATAAAACATTGCTTCTGCAAACACGGCTTTACCGTCTGATTTTTTTCCACCTCTAAAAGTTAGGGCATATTTATAAAATGATTGATTCATATTGTCCTCCATGTTTTATTTTGTCTACTATATATATACATGATTTTGATCTCCATGTACAAACACAACACAAAAAATAAAAAGCTAAACCCTAAAAAGAGTTTAGCCTTTTATCTAGAAGTGTGAAACGTATTCACTATAACCTTCTTCTTCTAATTTTTCTTTAGGAATAAATTTTAAAGCGGCAGAATTAATGCAATAGCGCAATCCTTCTGGACCAGGTCCGTCCGGAAATACATGACCTAAATGTGAGTTGGCTGTTTTACTTCTTACCTCTGTTCTTCTCATACCTAGTGAATCGTCAGAAAACTCCGTCACTTCAGGTCCATCTATTGGCTTACTAAAGCTTGGCCATCCACAGCCTGCATCGTATTTATCTTTTGAACTGAATAAAGCTTTTCCTGAAACAATATCAACGTAAATACCTTCATTAAAATTCTGATCATATTCATTACGATGAGGTGGTTCTGTTCCATTTTCTTGAGTCACATGATATTGCATAGATGTTAGATTATTTTTTAAGTCTTTTTTTGTCATATTCAGTCACCCCACATTTTTTGTTTGAATCCAGCTCTGCCTGATCCAACTTGATAATTGTCATAATGTGCTGGATTTTTTTTGTAATAATCTTGATGGTATTTTTCTGCTGGATAAAATGGTTTTGCTTCTAAAATTGGTGTAAAAATTGGTTTTGAAAATTTACCGCTAGCTTGCAATTCTTTTTTTGCTATTTCAGCAATTTCTTTTTGTGTTTCACTATGATAAAAAATGGCAGTTTCATATGAAGAACCTCTATCAAAGAATTGACCACCTGCATCAGTTGGGTCAATTTGCATCCAAAATAGTCGTACGATTTGTTCATATGGGAAAATACTAGGATCAAATGTAATTTGGACCGCTTCTTTATGACCTGTTAAATTGGTGCATACTTGTTCGTATGTAGGATTTTCCATATCTCCACCTGTGTATCCTGAAATAACAGAATGAATACCTTCATAAGAATCAAATGGTTTAACCATGCACCAAAAACATCCTCCTGCAAAAGTTGCTTTTTCTAAGTTCATATATACGACCTCCCTTAATTATATGGAATAAGTATTTCAAGTGTAATTTCATCTTGTTTCAAATTAAATTCTTTAGCCCTTACTTCCACATCTGATTTCATAGGGATGCGTGATAAATCGATATAAACATCCTCTTCATCAGGGCGCACTATCATCCATTCAGGTAAAGCAACTGAATCTTTTAGCAATTTTAACACGGTTTTGGGTGGGATATCTAATTTGCCGACTTCAACACCCGTTTGAAGCAATCTCAAGTTTCCATCCGGCTCAACAATAGGATCGAATTTCATAATTACTGGTAGATTAATCGAAAAAATAGTGAGTTCTGTTGTTAATAGGATTTGATTCTCGACGCTTATAATTACAGGTAAAGGTTGCGTTTTTAACGCATCCCTTATGTAGGTGTTTGCAATACCTTCAAAATTTTCTTTTGTGGTCTTAAGCGTAAAAACATTCCCTTCGGAAGTTGCTATTGGTTCAGACATGTCTGTTTTTGCTGGAGGAGAACTAACCCAGAGAACAAACATGACTACTACGGTAGATAATAGCGCGATTAGTAAGAAAAAGGCAACTTTCCAACGGTTCATTAATTATTCAACTCCTTAAAAATCCATTTCCTCATTTGTTAATTGTTTTAACCCACAAGTTTTTAGGGATTTTAGAATGCGATCAGTCATTTGTTCATAGCCTTTACTATTTGGGTGGAAAAAATCCGTATGATATACCATATTTGAGTTTGAATTAAATAAATCATCGACTGGAACATAACACGCATTAATGTCACTATAAGCAAAATTACTAATTGCTTGATTCCAGTTAATTAATATTTGGTCAAACTCATTGTCCTCATCCGTAACAATTGAGAACGGGTTATATAAACCTACTAAGATAATTGATGCATCTGGATTGAGTATACGAATTTCCTTTAATATATCCTCGTAGCGTTTTGTGAATTTAATTAACTCTTTCTCGAATGCATCGACGCGTAATCGAAATAAATCTTGTTTCACAATACGCATAATATCATTTCCACCGATTGTCATAACAATGATATTCGCTTTTTTAATAGTATCATCTATCTTGCCAGATTTAAGTTGAGTTAAAAGTTGATCACTTCGTCTCCCTCGCTTGGCTTCGTTCTCCACCTCAATGTCAAGAACACCTTCGAAATCCGCCAATTCAATTGCTAATCTACTTAAGTAACCACCCATTTTACGTTCATCTCCAACACCTTGTGTTAATGAATCTCCTATTCCAACAAGCGTTTTATTTTCAGGTATGAACATTTCATTTAGTTCGAAATTTTCCATTTCAAGAAACTGTCGAGTTGTAAAATCTGCTGTTGCTCCTGGTTGATCAAATTGACATCCTGTCAAGATGAATAGACTCACCAAGAAGACAAGTATCAATTTTTTTTTCATTATTTTCTCTCCTTCTCTTTAGTTAAGCAAGAATCTTGTTTGTTTACAAGTAGTCAAGGATTACAGCATCTGGTGAAATGATGCTTGCTGTAACTTAAATTAATTAATCATTGATTTAAAACGCGATTCATTCAGTTCAACAACCGAATTCTTAATATCCACTTTTGCAGACTCTAAAATTCCATTCATAGTTAATTTGAAATTTATTTTATCCTAATTCACAAAAAATTCTGCCATTAAATTACTTATAAAAAATAATTTTTTTCATATAAATTAATCCGCTTTAAGGTCTACTTTATTAACATATGTTATGCCATCAACTTGTATCGTTAATGGCATAGCAAGAATAGAATATTTCATTTTTTAGTTATAAAATCAGCTTAGGTAAATTTCATTATTGGTACGAGCCACTAGTCTGTACTTTTATAATAAGAACTGCTCAAGGTTTTGAAAACTAAAAGTAGGATTATAGGTAATCAATCTAAAACCCAAATGCTATACTTTTAGCATTTGGGTTTTAGTTAGTGTAATAGTTCGACTTCAGTCGCTACCTAATTCTTTGTATAATAATACACTTGTACATCTTAACTTTTTGTAAGAAGTTTTTCTCTTCTTTTATAGATCAGATATGTGTAGTGAATTCCGATGTCAGTGATCATGGTGTCTGAAGTAGAAGTGATTTCCCAATTATCATACGGTGGAAAATACGTGTCTCCCTCATAATCCTGTTGAATGAGCGTAACGTAAATAAGATCAGCATAGGGTAAGACTTCTTTAAAAATTTGTTCCCCACCAATAATCATGACTTCTTCATGGTGTTTTTTTCCAATTTTGATTGCTTCTTTAATAGAATGAACAACTGTAACCCCTTGATGCTCATACTCAGGGTTTCGTGTAATGACAATGTTTAAACGGCCAGGAAGTGGCCGACCAATTGATTCAAATGTGTTACGTCCCATAACGATGGCTTTACCCATTGTTTTCTCTTTAAAATAAGCAAGTTCATTTGGAATATGCCACGGCATTTTATTATCCTTACCAATAACACGATTAAGATCATGGGCTACTATTAGTGAAATCATGATACACCTACTTTCTATACTGCAATTGGCGCTTTAATTCGAGGATGTGGATCGTAACCTTCTATTGTAATATCTTTTGTTTCCAAATCAAATATGGACTCTTTGTCATTTGAAATCGTAAGTGTTGGTAGTTCTCGAGGTTGTCGTGAAAGTTGCTCATTTACTTGATCCATATGGTTTGAATAAATATGCGCGTCTCCTAGAGTATGTACAAAGTCACCAACTTCTAGATTACATTCTTTCGCTATTAAATGAGTTAATAAAGCGTAAGAAGCAATATTAAATGGAACACCGAGAAATACATCTGCACTACGTTGGTATAACTGACAAGATAATTTTCCATCTGCTACATAAAACTGGAAAAATGTATGACAAGGAGGAAGCGCCATTTGATCTACTTCAGAGGGGTTCCAGGCGGTGACAATATGTCTTCTTGAATCAGGGTTATTTTTAATCGATTTAATAACATTTTTCAACTGATCAATAGTCTGCCCATTAATTGAAGGCCAAGAACGCCACTGACGACCGTAAACTGGTCCTAAATCTCCATATTTATTCGCAAAATCGTCATCTGATAAGATTTTTTTTCTAAAAATATTCATTTGTTCATCCAGAATTTGTTTGAATTCCTCTTCTTGTGCAGCACGCAAGCCAAAATCAGTCATATCTGGTCCAGAATAATCTTCACTTTTCACCCATTTTTCAAATGCCCATTCATCCCATATATGATTACGCTCGGTAATTAAAGTTTTAACATTTGTGTCACCTTTAATAAACCATAGCAATTCAGATGTAATAAGGCGCATCGCCGTCTTTTTTGTCGTCACTAAAGGAAATCCTTTGGTTAAATCAAATCGTAATTGATATCCGAAAATACTTTTCGTTCCAGTTCCTGTGCGGTCATCTTTCACCGCTCCATCCGCTAATATTGTTTTACATAGTTGTAAGTATTGATCCATATGTATGCCCTCCTATGAAAAAAAATGTGAAAAAGCCTTTTTCAATTGTAACTTGAAAAAGGCTTTAGGTGTTAAGATAACCACTTTGGTGGCATATTTTTTGACCAATAAATATCACCTAACTTATAGTGTTTGGCAAATTGATCTGAAGCCGTGTGGTAATGAAAATTAAAGAAATAACCATCTTGAGGCTTGAGGTCCGTTCTTACATGGAAACGAATAACATCTGAGCCGGTAGCCGTTTCAATAATATGAAAAATTTTTTCACTACGATCACCCGATGGATTTTCACTTATAGCTAATGATTTAAGAGAATCCTTGTCCATATCAAGTAATGTAAATTCAATTGCTTCTTGAATTTTCGGGAAAATATATGTGTCAAACTCATTTGTAATAACTGGACCAATGCGTGATCCGAATTTTTGTAATGACAGTTCTTTTGCTTGGCTAATGGCATCTTCAATAAAATTAGAAGGTTGTTCATCGGACCATTCTACCTCGTATGTATAATCTGGATTGTGTGAAGAAATCGATTTTTGGTCAGCTTTATCATCTAGTAAGTTTTCCCATATAATATGGTTTGGAGAAATTACACCAAATGTTAAGAGAGCCACTGCGATGACTAACGTTTTCTGAATCCAACTTTTCATAAACTATCACCTACTAGTTTCACATTTTTTTACAAGCTTTCATATAGTAGTACGATTTTATTAGCTAAAGGTTTCATCTTTAATGTATTCATTGTACAATAATATGTAGAAACATACATCTTCGTTTTATAAGTAGGAGGAATTATATAGTGGATATGCATTTAGTTATTGGAATTGGGTTCTTACTATTACTTGGTTATTTGACTTCTTTAAACTTTACACACTGAATATGAAAAGCTGCCCATCAATTATTGAGGGCAGCTTTTTCTATGAATCCATAATGGAATTTAGTATTGGGTCGAATAATTTGATTGAATCCAAACTCTTTAAACCAAGAAGACCGAAAATGAGCTTTTAATACGACACGCTTTTTTGCAACTCGCAAGGCTTCATGTACCCATTCAGAGCTTAATGATTCTCGTACCCCTAAAGATCGCAGTGGTCCAATAGAGTCTGACTCTTCAATTAAAGTTTCGAACATTGGATCCATATAGATAACATCAACAGAATTTTCGTCTAATTGCTTCAAATATGAAAGAGCGTCAGAAGAAATAACTTGAATTTGATTCATTAATGATTCAAATTCAACATAATCTGTTCTTCCTTTATGAAAAGCTTCCTGTAAAATAAAGGCAAGCACTGGATTTGCTTCGCATCCTTTTATATACCCCGTATCACCAATTGCAAAGGCTGCAACTAAACTATCCGATCCAAAACCAAGCGTACAGTCTAGGAATGAATCACCTGCTTGTAATTGGCAAACTTCAAGTAGAGGATCTCTTTCCCCCCTCGCTAACCGCTTTAAACGAAACTTCGCTGAACTTGGATGAAAAAAGAAAGGTTCTAATGAATTTAATCCATAGCACTCCCATCGACTCTTCGTTGCAACTAAAACATCACTTTGAAAGTGTTGTTGTAATTGTATTATGTTCCTTTTGTGACGATCAACATAAGGAAAGCCTAAGTGAGTTGCTGCATTTTGAGCAAGTTGTTTTGTATATTCAGTTGTTCGTCCAGCAGTTGTGACAATGGTTTTCACGAAGCGGTAACTTGATTAAGTACCGTAACTAAATGTTCTTTTATATGTTCCATTGAAAACCCTTCAATTTGTTCACGAGGTATGAAATATGCTAGCTTGCCATCTTTCACAATCGCAATTGAAGGAGAGCTTGGTGGTACTTCTTCGAAGAATGCACGCATTTGATAAGTTGCTTCTTGATCTTGACCTGCAAAGACAGTCACTATATGTTCAGGTTTGTTCGTCACTTCTGTCAGTGCTTGAGCAACAGCCGGACGTGCTAAACCAGCTGCACAACCACAAACGGAATTAATCATAATTAAGGAAGTACCTGTAGCTTGTGTCATATGTTCGTTAACCATTTCAGCATTAGTTAATTCTTTAAAACCAACACTTACAAGCTCTGCTCTCATTGGTTTTACTATTTCTTTCATGTACTCATCGTAAGCATTCATTTATTATCCCTCTTTCTTTTTCTACTCGCGCTTGATAATATGCCTTTTCATTATCCATCATAACTTGTATTTCTTATCTTTTCACGTAATTATTTCTGTTCGTTTTATGAAATTAAATAATTCGTTACAATCTTTTCACTTATGCTCTGCTTTATTTTAACATAAATATTGAGCCCAATATAGGACTCCGATTTGTATAAACAGTCAAGATTTAAGGCTTTTATATGGATAGTTCTATTCAGGCAGACCTATTTATTAAGGACTCGATTAAAAATCCTTATTCTCATAATCTTTACATGTCCGGTGCAGAATAGCAAAACTTCGGATTCTTCCAACGTTTCTTTGTAGCTTGTTCAACCTTCATACGGACAATCTTAGATGACGTTTAACCTCCAACAATCGCCGTTGAATAGGTTCAGTCAAAAGCTTCTGTTACGACTTTGTAACTTTAAGACATAATGAAGTAAATATATAAAAGGCTATTTTTTTCGGTTAAATCATCCGATTTTACAAAGACTTCGTTTTTTGGTTTTGACTTCGATTTCTTTTTTTAAAGGATTTCATTCTCATAGTTATTCCTTTTCTTTTTTTTATGTCGTTCATAAAGCTAGCATGGATCAGTGAACATTCATGCCCATCGGCTAGCCCGTTTTTCTATTTCAGTACTTTAGTCAACGTATGTATTAACTTTTGCTCTGATTTCGCTTCATTCTTCACCACGTTTTATGGTATCGAGCTGCTCACTACCTAATAAAATGGAAGCACAGTTTTGCTCATTCCTATGGTATAATTACCCAAAATGAGAAAGGGGATTTATAAATGAACGGGGATGCATTTTTTGCTATTATACCAATCTTAAGTATTTTCTTTTACTTAGCGCCAGTTTTATTTGTTATTTGGTTTCTGATTAAATTCCTTAATATACAGAAGGAAAAAAACAAAATTCTAAGTACTATTTCTGACAAGCTAGATAAGCTAAATAATTAGACGGGGAATGCCGTCTCTTTTTATATCACAGTATTCTTCAACTATCAATTTAAGCATGTATAAATCACTCAAGTTCACCACCCAATTCTAATACTCATCGTATGTTCCGTTCTTTTTCATATCTTATAACCTTGAATGAAATCGTGCCTTCTGTTTTCTTAAAGAGAATGAAAGAATTTGACCTTAATAGACTTCCCAGTAATTACTAAGGTATATGAGTTTCTTTAGATTGAAGTTTATCAATCATGCCGTTTAATAAACATGAGATAATAAAGCATCCGACGTTGAATTTTCACATTCGAAAATCATACTCATAATCCGTTTCATTAGCCAAGTAGAATAGCATGAAACAACCCCTCATAACTTTATGAACTTCTGTATCAGAAAAAGGTAGTGAAAAGTGAGTACCTCACTTTTCACTACCTTTTCACATTGTATATTTTACAATTATTTTCTAGATTCGGTCATTTGTTTCCAAACGGAACCTTTAGCTTCTTCGCCTTGCTCGATTCTAGCAATTGCCATATTTACTTGTAATTTTACTTCAAATTCAGTATCTTCTTTAGCTTCATGAAGAGCAGGAAGTGATTTTTCCGTTCCAGTTTCATATAAAAACATGGCCGCTCTCCAGCGTACAAGCTTATTTCTATCATTCAAAGCTTGTTGCATAGCATCTTCAAATTGTGGGAACCCAAGATCGCTCATACAATCTCCAGCAGTACGTCGAACTGAAGAACTTTTGTCTTTCAAAGCATTTTCCATGTGAGGGATGACATTTTCATTTTCTATCATTCCTAAATAGACGGTAGCTAAACGACGAATTGACATTTGTTCATCTTGAAGAGCCTCAGAAAGAAGGGGCAAATTGTTAACAGATGGATTCGCCAATTGATCAAGTAATTGGAATCGCTCTTGCCAAGAATCGACTTGGAAATCTTCTAAAGACACTTGACGTCCATATGCAAGCACTTCACTTTTTGGACTATTCGCTTCTTTTATCAATTGTTGTAAACGTGAATCAGGGTAGGTTGCTTCAATTTCTTCTCTGATTTGTTCTGCAATATCTTTTTTTCCGCCGTAACGCACACCAAAGTCAGCCCATTTACGCTGCAAGATGTAATTTTCGTCATCTTCTTTCATACTTGCATTCATCGCTTCTACAAAGCGAGGTGAAAGTGCTATACGTTCTTCAGTTGTTTGGTCGAATACTTTGACTTGAAGTGGAATACCTTTAATTTGTTGAACATGAACATAGACTTCACCGAAATGGTCGTTTAATTGGTTTTCACTTTCAACTGATGCATGATTCTCCCCAAAAGCATTACGAACTTCGACTAAAATTTGTTCCCAGTTATTTTTTGCAAGACGTTCAATCGCTAAAAAATCTGCAACATGATAAATTCCTTTTACACCTTGAATATTTAATATGGATATAATTTCTTTTGGTGCATCTAAGTTTTCATCTTTTTTATAATTAAAACTTTTCCCAAAAGGGAGTTCATGATCCACAATAACTTTCATTGTATTTGGACTTGGTGTTGGTTCAATTGTTAGTATTTTCACGCAATATCCCTCCTACCCATATTGTAACATTAGCTATTAATTTCTTGCAGATATGTCCATCGCTCAATAAATTGATTGTATTGCTCATTTAATGCTTCTAAATGATTCGTAGCTTTTTGAAGTTTTTCGAAATCTGAACCAGCAGATTCCACATCTTTTTCGGCAGCAATAATCGCTCCCTCCACTTTTTCGATGTCAGCTTCGATGGTTTCCCATTCTTTTTGTTCTTTAAATGATAATTTTTTCTTTTGTTCTTTAATCTTAATAGGCTCTGGTTCTTCAAATACAACTTTTTCTTCCTTAAGTTCTGGTACTTGATCAAGAAAATCCGAATAAATTTCTTGAACCTCACGTGTATTCCCTTTACCATCTAATACCCACAGCTTTTTCGCGATACGATCCAAGAAGAATCGATCATGGGAAATCGTAATAACAACACCTGGAAATTGTTCTATAAAATCTTCTAGAACTGATAATGTTTGAATGTCTAAATCATTTGTTGGCTCATCTAATAACAAAACATTCGGCTGTTCCATTAATAGTTTCAATAAATGAAGTCTTTTGCGCTCTCCACCTGATAACTTACCAATGAGCGTACCGTGAACTTTTAGTGGGAATAAGAATTTCTCTAACATTTGAGCGGCTGAATGTCTTACTCCATCTGTTCCTTCAATATCATTTGAAGATTCTCTCACATACTCAATCATTCGCGTCATTGGATTCATCGGAGGAATGGTTTGTTCAAAATAAGCAATTTTTACGGTTTGACCAGTACTCAATTCACCACTATCAGGCTGAATTTTCTCAGCCAACATATTGATTAATGTACTTTTCCCAGCACCATTAGGACCGACAATACCAATTCGATCACCCGGTTGAAGTAAAAAAGAAAAATTCTGAATGATTTTTTTGTCTTCATAAGCTTTTGATAAATCTATCCCTTCAAGAACTTTTTTACCTAGTCGAGTGGTTGCAATTTTCATGTCTAAAGACGAATTGTCATTACTTCGGTCCATTGACTCATCCAACTTATCAAAGCGTTGTATACGTGCTTTTTGTTTTGTTGTTCTTGCTTTTGCACCTCGTCGAATCCATTTAAGTTCTGAACGGAAGTGATTTTCCTGTTTAACCTGAGAAGAGGCTGCCATTTCTTCTCTAATTGCTTTCGCTTCTAAGTAGTCACCATAATTACCACGATGTGTATACATAGTTTGATCTGCAATTTCATAGATATGAGTAGATACGCCATCTAAGAAATAGCGATCATGTGTGACAAAAATAATGGCACTAGAAAGTCTTGCTAAACTTTCTTGTAACCACTGTGATGATTTTACATCTAAATGGTTGGTCGGTTCATCTAATAAAATTAAATCAGCTGGTTCAACTAGTACTTTTGCTAACGCAACCCTTTTAAGTTGACCACCTGAAAGTTCATTCACTTTACGATCAAACATATCAATCCCAAGCTTTTGTAACGCAGTCTTAGCCATTGAATTAATATCCCATGCATTATAAAGATCCATTTCAGATTGAATTTCCATGTATGCATCTTGGTATTCTACAGATGAAGAATCCTCATTTAATTTATCCAAAGCATCTTCATATTTTCTGTTTATCTGTAATGCAGGTGAGTCCCCGCTAAAGACAGCTTGAAGAACGGTTAAATCGTCATCAAACTGAGGATCTTGTTCTAAAATTGCAATGCGATATTGATTTGGATGGTCCATTGATAGACTATCTGCCTCAAGTTGATTCGCCAGAATGGAAAGGAACGTTGATTTTCCAGTTCCGTTTACTCCGATTAAGCCTGCACGTTCTCCTGCATATATCGTGAAATCGATTTTTTCAAATAATGTCTTTACTCCAACCGTTTTTGTTAAATTTGATACAATTAAATGACTCAATATTCTTCACTCGTTTCTATTTTAAGTTGGTCAATAAATGCCAACATATATTCATGACGTTGTAAGGCAAGTTTTTTTCCTGTTTTGGTAACCATTAAATCTTTTAATAACAATAATTTTTCATGAAAATGAGTAACTGATGATGTATCTTTCGTGTGGTATTCTTTTTCGGACATGTTTAATCTTGCAGTTTCTGACCAATCATAAAGATTTCTACCTCGGGCACCACCAAATGCAAATGTTCGGGCAATTCCTATTGCACCCATCGCATCGAGTCTATCTGCATCTCTAACAATTTTCGCTTCAATTGAAGTTGCTTCTTTTTCATTGCCACCATTAAAAGAAACTGATTCAATAATTTCAACAATCCGCTTTCTGTCTAAAGGTGACAGCTCCAATTGATTTATTATAGCTGTCTCTTGTTTTTTCCCTTCAGTCCCACTATATTTGACATCACTAATATCATGAAGAAGTACAGCAAATTCAATTAAATCGTTACGTACAATTCCTTCTTGTCCACTAATAATATGTGCATTTCTTCTTACTCGTTGAATATGTTGAAAGTCATGACTTGCATCAAATTTATCATAAATAACTTTCACTAAATTTTCACATCTTTCAATAGAGTTCAAATTGACCGTCCTTCCTAAACGTGCTATTACAACTCACTACCTGTATCATTGCATAGATATGGTTCTAATCGCAACAGAATGATTCGACAGATAATTGACTAGTTTCGACAAATCATGTATAGTATAGCCATCCATTCACAGAATATTTAATGTTTTGAGGATCAGGAAATTGACATTTCACTCTAATATTTTGAGGAGGAACGTTCATGCACCAAGGCAAAGTAAAATGGTTTAACATTGAAAAAGGATACGGCTTTATCGAATACAATAATGGTGATGATGTGTTCGTCCATTTTACTGGAATCCAAAGTGATGGATTTCGAACGTTAGAAGAAGGTCAAAATGTTTCTTTCGAAATAATCGAAGGCAACCGAGGTCCACAAGCCGCAAATGTATTATTAATTTCAAAATAAGTTGACCCACCAATTTTTTGATTGGTGGGTTTTATATTCTCGATATTTAGTTTTTAGTTTTTACTTTACTGAGTTCTTTCCCTAAAAACTGTAACTGATCACCAACAGTACAACCGCTAATACAAAAACGGTGTGCCAATGTTTTCCCACCTTTATTATTGAGCTCTCTTTTAATAAAGCAACCATCGCAATATGTTCCAAGTAAATTATCGATTTCACGAATAACTGTTTTTTTGTTCACTTGCTACATCCTTTCAATGCAATCCTCCATTATCCTTTTCGATTATCTTAATTTACAGTTCACCTTTATTTTACACCTTCGTTGCAATTGCTGGCAACTGACATTATAATAATCAAGTTGGAAAATATGCCGTTTTTTATTAACAGTGGTTCCTAAAATCCCGCGTTATCAAAACTACAGGAGGACTTATTTTGTTTAATGAAGTACTTGGATTAGCTTTTGCAATTTTAAATATGATATTCGTTTTAATCATGTATAAATTTTTCGGAAAAACAGGGTTATTTGTATGGGTTGGATTTGCCACTGTACTCGCAAACATTCAAGTAGTAAAACTTATTGAAATTTTTGGGTTAACAGCTACTCTTGGAAATGCAGTATATGGCAGTATTTTTTTAGTTACTGATATATTAAATGAGAAGTACGGAAAAAAAGAAGCTAAAAAAGCAGTCTGGTTAGGATTTTCGTCTTTAATTATGATGACAATTATTATGCAACTAGTGATACAATTTCAGCCATCCCCTGATGATTTTACGCAAGACTCCCTTGAAACTATTTTCGGACTGATCCCGCGAATCGCACTTGGTAGCTTAATTGCATATATCATAAGTCAATATACGGATGTAATAATTTTTAGTTTCTTACGTAAGCTATTCCCTGCTGATGGGGCATTCTGGATACGAAATAACGGATCTACAATGATTAGTCAATTATTAGATACTCTTATATTTACAACTATTGCGTTCTTAGGTGTTTTTCCGAAAGAAATTTGGCTAAGTGTATTTATTTCGACGTATGCATTGAAATTCCTAATCTCAATTATTGGTACACCATTTGGTTATTTGTCGAAACGTATAACGCCTATCGATGAAAAATAAGGAGTTGATTTCATGCTTGAAGTGTATATTGATGGAGCAAGTGCTGGAAATCCAGGCCCGAGCGGAATTGGAATTTACATTAAAGGTGAAGGACATCAACTTCGATTTTCCGAATATGTTGGAATTTATGATAACCACACAACAGAATTTATTGCTTTGGTGAGAGGTTTAGAAGAAGCACAAAAACTTTCTAAGGAATTCATATCCGTAAGATCCGATTCACAAGTTGTGGTTGCTGCAGTTGAAAAACGTTACATCAAAAACCCAGTTTACAAAGAATTCCTTGACCAAGCACTAGAAATTGCAGATACATTTAATTTCTTCTTTATTAAATGGGTGAATAGTAACTCAAATCTAACGGCTGATCAATTAGCACGACAGGCTCTTCAACGAAAAAAGGACTCATGAGCGTTTAAGTGCTCTCGTGAGTCCTTTTCTTTGCTTTCATAAAAGAGATTGTCATGCGTTCGTCATCATATAAAAGCCATTCCAGATTATCAACTACTGAACCCACGTTAACTTGATATTGAAAGTGTTTTAACTTTATTTCCTGATTGTGAAAAAACGGAATCTGTTTATATCTTTCCATTAATCCGGATTTATGACTATGCCCATAAAATAAAATTTTATCTTCAGTATTAAATATTTTAGGTATCAAAATTTTTTCTTTCCATTGATGACCGTGAATTACAATAGCATTTGGCAAATCAATGGTTTCGGGAAGATTTTTCAACACATAATAAAATTTATCATTTGGAATGGTAATGTCAAGTATTCTTTGCTCTTGATTTCCACGAACGGATGGAAATGAAAGAAGACTTGTAAATGCTTTTGAACTTTTCATCACTTTGGATAATGATTCAAATCTTTCTGTGATTGCTCTTTTTTTACCAATCACACACTCAAATATATCGCCTATACCAACTAATTTGGCTTCTGGGGAAATTTTAGTAATATGCATAAGAACATCCTTTGTGTCTGACAAACTGGAATGTAAATCACCTAGTAATGCATATTTCATGTCTTACTCCTACCTTTTCATGAATAAAGTGATGTTTCCTCTAATTATTTCCATAAATTGCATACATTATTTATGGTAATTATTTTATATCTTCACGGTATTTTAATACAAAAAAACAGACCCTCTAAGAGAGTCTGTTTATAGGTTAATTTTAAAATTAAGCTTTGTTTACGTTAGTAGCTTGAAGACCGCGTTGGCCTTGCTCGATTTCAAAAGTAACTTCTTGACCTTCGTCAAGAGATTTAAAACCTTCGCTTTGAATAGCGCTGAAATGTACGAATACATCGTCTCCGCCGTCACGTTCGATAAATCCAAAACCTTTTTCTGAGTTAAACCATTTCACTTTACCTTGTTCCATAATATGTTTCCTCCTCGTGTACTAAGTACACATTGTGTTACTATCCTTGCTCAAATCGTGGAGATAAAATCTCATACAAGTCTTACTCATATCCGAACAAAAATAATCCTCTATTAATGTAACATTAAAATCATTTCATTGCAAACGAAAAGTTGAAGTATTTCCCTATTATTCATCATGTAAATTAGTATTAATTCTCTTTTATTATGCTTAATAAAGCGCCTATAGCACCACTGTAACCATTATCACGCAAAAATATAGGTGTACGATTTTTACGTTTTGTATAATTACCAATTATATTTTGTAAAGGAATATTTCCTGATAAAGTAGAGCCAATATATACAATATGTTCGACGTCTTCAGCAAAAGCACATTGTATACTTAGAGTTGAAATGACTTCCCCAACTAAACCTTGAACTGTAGCTAAAATGTCCTCTTTCGATCGTTCCATTAATGGCGTCAATCCTGCAGCACCAAAATTACTAGCAGTTAACCCTCCATCAATCGGTGTCTTATTCCCAAAATATATATCACTTACTAGCATATCGACTTCTGAACGACTCCCTCTGGCAGAAAGTTGTACAATTTCATCAAAATGATGAATGCCCGTCATTAATGCTGACATCCCAAGTAAAGTTCCCCCACCAATACCTGTTCCGGAGATTCGTTCATGTTCATCTCCCTTAAGGTAATGAATAGATGTACCTGTTCCTATATTTGTAATCACTGCATCAGGAAAATGTTTACCATCATTTTGTAATTGATAATTAACACCTGCAACTGTCGCATCAAACTCCACTAAATAATGAAGATTATCATGACAATGCAAAAATGTCTTTAACTGCTCAGCGCGGCCACCTGTTAGACCAATTTTAAAGTCATCATCAAATAAAGCAATCCAATCACTAACTTTCTGTAAATCGTCAGACGGAAAATACAAAAAAGTTAATTTTTGGTTATTGTCAAAGAAAGCAACTTTTGTTAATGTGCCCCCTACATCTATTCCAATCGCATGAACCATAATCGCACTCCCTTTAACCATGAAAAGACGTCACTTCACAAAATCAATTGTGAAGCTGACGTCTTCAAACCATTTCATAATTTTTTTCAGCTACTTGTTTGATATGTTCCACAAATTTCACAATTGTTTTTTCGGTCGCAAATAGCAACATTAAATGAACAAACCATTTTAATGCTTTGTTAGTCGCTTTGTATGTTAGTCGAGTTTTAGATTCAGAAATAGATTCCAATTCATATTTTGCGCTAATTTCAAAGTAATTGGCCAAAATAAAAGTAATTTTCATCTTTTTATGTGTGTAATCATTGATGTACTCTTTTACATGTACATCATAGGTTTCAACACGATTTCCTTCTCGATATTGCTGACTGTATACACTCCCAACTACATCATCAGTGATGGTTACAGGTGTATAGCTAACGACATTCGGCATAATTTCTTGCATTTTAGCTAAATCTCCATCAACGTATTGCCATACTTCATCAATAGGGACATCAATTTCAATTGATTTTGTCCATGATTTCAAGTGGGCACTTCCTCTCAAACAACCTACATTCAGTGTAGTGAAAATTATACAGTTTAACAACATTTAATTTTACATATAAATAAGATTATTTACGGTACACATGAATAGTGTACATATCCCATTGTTCTTCAAGTTCTCTCATATGAACAGTTTTCCAAGGATTAAAGAATGACTGTCCATTTTTATTAAAAAAGTATTGTTGCTTGATATGGAAACTTGCATGAACAATTAGTTTCTGTTCGTCTTTCCAAATGATAATATCATGTGGGAACATGGCATCTTTTGAAAGTGGTACTTCTTTATAACCAAGTTGTGTTATCCCATTCATAAATGTGGTCGGATGTACCCATTCTCTTATTAACCAATCAAGTGTTACCCCCGCCTCTAATGAAGCAGCGACGAACAACGTAGAAGATAAACAATTGGCACCATGTTGATTTGGATAGGTATTAACATACGTACTTGTAACACTTTCCGTTGGAACATAGGGATCAAATATTCCTGGCGTATCATAATCAAAGGCAATGCGGTTTAGTAAATCCGACTTTAGTGATTTTGTAATTTTATTCCACACTTCTTTTTGAATAGCTATATATTGTAGATTATTTGAGACAAACTCATATGGTGCGAGTAAAGACTTTGCAGGTTCTCTTAAAATCCCCTCGAAATAGTGAGTTTCAAAAATTAATCCTCTTCCAATTTGTTGTTGGATCTTTAATATGTCTGTTTTAACTGAATCTTTCAAAGACGGGAAAACACGATGAGGTAATACAACAACCATTGTAATGTTTTTTGATAAGGTCCAGTATTTATAGCAACTTCTATATGATACAGCTGTATATGTAGGATGTTTCATAAATTCTTCTTTAGAGAACAATAAACAATTAACCCCAAACTCTTTTACTAAATGATAATCTTCATCTCTTAGAAAAAACAAATCTTTTTCAGGAACAAATGATTCTTCCCATTTTTCTAGTTTACCTTGACTTAAGTTTATTCGTTTATTCAAAAAATACCACCAACCTCTATAGATTCCTATCTATAGTAACAACTTTATGTTTCATTCTTGTAACAATCACTTAACAATCGGGCTAACCAGGTCTAGTGTCATCTTATTTGCTAAGTATCCTTTGTCAATCATCATTTGAATAGATAATTTTTTTTGGGATTCTCCAAATTGAAGGATTACACGATCACTTTCAATGCGAACGATGTGTCCTTCCCCAAACTTAGTATGAATAATGGTTAGACCAACAATAAGACCACTGACATCACGTATAGTATGTGGATTTTCAGGTTCCGGTTTGTTGATTATTAACTCTTTTTGACTCTGTTTTAGCAAAATGCTTCTCACTTCTTTAATAAAACGAGATTCAACCTTTTCTTTCCCATCTTTTGTTGCATAAGTTAACAATTCAAGATGATGTCTTGCTCTTGTCATCCCCACATAAAATAAGCGTCTGGCTTCTTCGAGTTTGTCTATATCACGCATATCTTCTTCCGAAGGGATTGTCCCATTATGACAATCGATCATATAAACTTGATCAAACTCCAACCCTTTCGCACTATGGAAAGTGGATAATGTTACTGCATTTGGATCTTTTGTTTTTTTCGCTTCTTGAGTAACAGCATCTAATTCTTTTATGCGTTTAGCAAATGCTTCCATTGTAGTATATGGCTCAGCAATTTGCTCGAGTATGCGAATCATATCGAGTAACACTTCAATGCGAAATCCGAATTTTTCAGCACGACTCTGTAATACTTGTTCATACCCTAATTGTTCTTTAATAAGGCGGATAATGGTTTTAGGTCGCGCGTTCTTTATTTGCTCATATGTCTTTGCATACGTTAGTAGAGACTGCATTTGATAATCTTTCAATTGAACACTTCGGGAGAGTAGTTGAAATACATTACCTTGTTCTTCATTACGCTCAAATTTCCGGATTTGATCATTTGACAAATACAAATTAAACTTGCGTGCAATCTTTATAAAAATATCCTTACGTTCTAAATTAAAACTTAGACGCATGAAATTTAAAATATCTTCAATAATCCAATGAGAAAAAAACCGTTGATCGACATCTTTCATATAAAATGGGATGCCTCTTCGTTCAAGTTCACTTATATACAGAATTGCACTTGCATTATTGCGAAATAGAATGGCCGCGCTTCCCGTATCTTTTAAATCGAGTAGACCATAAATGACATAACGCATTTGAGCTTGATCGTCATGTAATTGTTTTAATTGAATGTCCTGGCTACTGTTATTTTCTGTGAACATCTCTTTTTTGTATCGCTTTGTATTTCTTTTAATTAATTGATTTGCTACAGTAACAATATTTGGTGATGAACGGTAGTTTTGTTCCATTTTAAGAATTTTAGCATTTGGGTAAGCCTCTTTAAATTTAAGCAAATACGTCGGATCAGCAGCACGCCAGGAGTAGATAGTCTGATCATCATCTGCAACTACACATAAATTTTGGTGTGAGAAAACAAGTTGTTCGACGATTGCATGCTGAAGTCTTGATGTATCTTGACTTTCATCCGTTAGCACATAATCATACAAGTGCGAAAAAGAAGCTTGCATGTTTTTATCCTTACATAAGGCTTCAAATGCAAGTACCAGTAAATCGTCAAAATCGAGCCATATATGCGACGAATTCCGTGTTTTAATTTCTTCATATTGTAAGGTTATGTTGACCGCTTCTTTATTTGGAAGCGATTCCTGTTCCCACTGAATTTGAGGGACCATATTGTTTTTAATAAAACTTATGAAATGTGTTAATTCTTGCAATTGATCGTCCGAACAATCCTCTTTCATTGCTTGTTTATATAAATCCTTCAAAATTTGTGATTTTGTCGGGACGTTTGAAGTAGGTTTGCCCTCAATTAGAGTAAAAGTTATTCCTTGATTCCTCAAATATCGAGATGTGATTGAAAATGCTAAGCTATGAATCGTAGAAAATTCTACTTGAGCTAATGAAGGAAAAAACTGGTCATACCGCAATTTCATATCCTGTGCTGCAGCACGACTAAAAGTAATCGCTTTAATTCGTTTTGCGGATACACCTTTTTCTTCTATTAAATAGCCGATACGCATAATTAATGTTGTCGTTTTCCCAGAACCTGGGCAAGCCAATAATAAAAGTGGTCCTTGCGTTTGTAGAACAGCTTTTTGTTGTATTTTATTCAAACGAACGTTATGAAGTTTCGCTTGTCTTTCAAAAAAATCAGTCATACTAAAACTCCTTTTTAACACAAAAAATCGCCACCTTAAGTAAGACAACGATTTAATATACTATATATTATAACAGAGCAATTATTTACTCACCATTATTCCTTCTTTTATAGAACGTCCCTTCACGCTTAATCTTTAAAGCTTAATTACCTTTAAAGGTTGACCTGTCTCTAAATAACGCTTTAAATTACTTTATGATCGCTGGCCATCCGTTATTTAAACCCACAGAAGTATTCGTTCCTTGAACAATATCTCCTTCTAGCAACTCCCCAGAGTCAGTGTCAATTTAACTGTGTCATCTAGACTAGTTAATTCAAATGTCGCAACAGATCGTGGAGTTTAATCATCTGGTACTTTCCATGTGTAGACCTAATTTTTGGTCATGAATAACTTCAATAATTTCTCCGACTACATCTAATTCATCATGCTCTCTCAAATACTCCACTTTTTCTCCTAGTTGCCACGAAGAATAAATTCTTCTGTCAAACAAATATTCTGCAGTATCTTCACTAGTTGTCAAAGCTTCCTAAAAGCGGCTTGGTGTTGTGGGTATATAGGTAGTATAAGTAGGATTGATTTGTCATTTTACTCACCTTTCAACATTTAATTTGCTGTAGTCACTTCTTACTAAATTGTATATTCAGCAATTCTTCCAGATTTTTTTTTCAAATCATAATATGATAGTCGTTGCATGTATTTTTAAAAAATTCAGTTTTACTCCGCAATACCCTAGCTCTTTCGACTTTATTTCCATATTATAAAAACAATCATTTAGAAAGGTGGTGTTATGAATGGGCTATGGTGGTTACGGTCCTTATGGTCCTTGCCCTCCTGATTATTACGGAGTTGGACCCAGTCAAGTTCGTCCAGGTTACGGGAATACGTTTGCATTAATTATTGTTCTCTTCATTTTGTTAATAATTATTGGAGCTACTTTTGTTAAATATTAAAGTCATGAACAAAGACAAGGCATAATATATGATTTAAGACCTAATTGGCCGTTCTATTTTAACATGGTACTTTGAGCGCTTACTTGCGCTCAATTTTTTTGTTTATTGATATCCATATTTTGTTGAGTTTGATTCTTCCTTTTAGTACAATGATAGAATAATTAAATAATTGTCTAATACCATTTTTTCTTTCAAATAAATAAAAACTATAAAAAATCCCCAAATTTAAAGTATTAATAACTCTATAAGTAGGTGAAGAAATGCCACAATTTAAGCTAGGCGTACTTTTATATAATGGGCAGGCAGGACAAGTAACGGTTGAAAATTCTTTATCTCTAGTAGTAGGGACAATTGCGATGCATTGTCATCAATTAACCATTGTTCAAACACATTCTACTGAAGAATTTACACAAGCATGCATAAATGCATCCAATGCAGATGTCTTATTTCTAATGGGTGGAGATGGAACATTGCATACAGCGGTTCAAGTGTTGGGAAATGTTAATGAATTTCCCATCATTGGTCTACTTCCTAGCGGCACCTGCAACGATTTTGCAAGGACTTTAGGAATTCCTCTTTCTCTTTCGGAAGCCGCTAAAGCACTTGTCAATGGAGATACTAAACACATTGATATTGCTCAAATTAATAACAATCTATTTATGAATTTTGCGGGAATCGGCTTAATTACCGAAGCTTCTGAGAATATTAACCCAGATTTAAAAGAGAAATATGGAAAGTTAAGCTATTTTATGAGTGCCTTGCAATCTGTTAAACAGAGTGAACCATTTTCAATTCACTTTGAGATTGATGGTATTTCATATAATGAAGATGCAGTAATAATATTAGTCATGAACGGAAATTCTATTGGTACGTATTCCTTCCCACTCGACACCATTGATCCAAGTGACGGACAACTGGAGGTATTATTAATTCAATCATCTACAATACTAGCCATTCGCGAATGGTTATCACTCGCTCACCCCGATACGATCCCGAGTAAATTATCAAATGTCTCCCATTACACTGGAAAGCATATAGTTATTCATACAGTTGAACCTAAAAATGTGGATACCGATGGTGAAATATATTTAAAAACACCTATTGAGATTCGAGTTAAGCCTAATTTTATAAGGTTCTTAGTTCCGAATGAAAATAAATAGAAACGCAGTTACCAAAAGACGGTAACTGCGTTTCTATATTCAAACTCTTGTGATTAGTTAATCCTTGTAAGGACCTTATTAGTTTACATAATATTATTATTTGTTCGCAACGTGAACTTTAAGTAACTTACCTTTAATTGTTGTATCTCTCATTAATTTCAAAACAAGAGAACCTTTTCCGTTTAATATTTCTACATACGAAACATTATCTTGAATGGTAATGATGCCTATATCTTGTGCTGTTAATCCATCCAGTTTTGCAATAGTACCTACAAAATCAACGGCACGAATTTTCTTCTTCTTGCCACCGTTAAAATACAATTTCGTGATATCTTCATTCAACTGCTCTTTTTTATCCACTTTAATTTCAGGCTCTTCATTCATTTTTTGCTTAAATACTGTTCTCGCTATTACCACATCTTGTTTTGATGGAGCATCTTTTTGATCAATATTAAAACCAATATATTTTTCAACTGCAGCAAGGAATTTGTCTTCATAAGGTGTTACAAGAGTGATTGCTTTACCTACTTCTCCAGCTCTTCCTGTTCGACCTGTACGGTGAACATAGCTTTCTTTTTCAAGTGGCATATCATAATTAATTACATGTGTTATACGGTCAATATCGATTCCCCGTGCAGCAACATCAGTAGCAACTAAATAACGGAAATCCCCACGTTTAAAATCATTCATGACATTAAAACGTTCATTTTGTTCCATTCCACCATGAATTTTATCTACTGTATAACCTTCTTCATCTAATAAATCGACTAATTGATCGACATTATCTTTTGTTCTACAAAAAATGATACAGCTATCAGGATTTTCCACTACCGTAATGTCTTTTAACAAAGCAAATTTTGCTGCTTCTTTGACAACATATACGGAATGTTCAATATGCTCATTCACTTGCTCGGTTTTTTCAATTTCAATGTCCAGTGGATTGTCCATATATTTGTGACAAAGTTTTTCTACGTCTTTTGGAAGTGTTGCAGAAAATAACATGGTTAAACGTTTTTTCGGCAAATGTGTAATGATGGATTCTACAAGTTCAATAAAGCCCATGCTCAACATTTCATCTGCTTCATCAATAACTAAAATCTCCACTTTACTTAAATCTAATGTATGTCGTTCAATATGGTCCATTACACGTCCAGGAGTCCCTACTACAACATGCGATTTTTGTTTTAATTCTGAACGTTGATAAGCAAAAGGTTGTTTACCATAAATAGCCGTTGCTTTTATTCGTTTAAAACGCCCAAAACTCATAATGTCTTGTGATACTTGCATAGCTAACTCACGTGTCGGTGTTAAAACTAATGCTTGAGGTTTGTTTTCGTCCCAGTCTACGATTTCACAGATGGGAATACCGAATGCTGCTGTTTTCCCACTACCAGTTTGAGATTTTACTGATACATCTCTTCTTGTTAGTACAACTGGAATAACTTTAGTTTGTACTTCTGTTGGGGCCGTAAATCCTAATCCTTCTAATGCGCGAATAATGTCATCTGAAATACCGAAATCTTTAAATTGTATGTTTGTCATTTAGCTCTCCCTTTATATAAGAGTCTTGAAACTCTTCTTTGTTCCTTTAGTATAACAAGGAATTAGCTGAATAGATTAAAACAGAAAACTATGTTATAATGATAAAATAATAACTTCATAATGCGTCAATGGATTCATGAGAATTATTTGGGCTCTTATTGAGCATTTTTTATTCGAATTGAAATCAGTGTTATAGAAATGGGGAATTCAAATGACGTTTCAAAAACATGAAAAAATAGTATCCGAATTTGTTCAAGCTCGAAGAATTAGAGAAAAAATCTCATTTGTTCGTCGTGATGTAGAAGTTGAAGGTACAATTTTCAAAATACTGGAAAATTCTTGTATTGTTGAAATTTCTCAAGACGATGCCAAAAAGATTGGTGCAGCTTCAAACTTAACTGTAGTATCACATAAAAAATATAAAGTATTCTCTTAATCAAAAAAAAAGAGATAAAGCGAGTAATTCATTAACTTGGATTACTCGCTTTATTTTTTTAGTTTTTTTCAACAGGATAAGCTGTTATCCAATCACTGTAACTTCCTACATATAATTTAACTTTTGGATACCCGGCTTCTTTTAACATCGCATACAACGGAGCGGCTGTTACACCACTTCCACAATATACAGTAATTTCTTCATTTTTACTTACAACGGATGTTAACACTGGCAAAGCTGATTCAATATCTTTAAACTGCCCCTGTTCTTTTAGCAATTCCCAGTCCAGGTTTCTAGATGATGGTATGTGGCCAGCTACAGCATCAATAGGTTCATGATGACCGGCATATCTTTCTGCTGAACGGGCATCTAGAAGAACACCTTGTTTACTTTCAGAAACGTCCTTTACTTGCTTACGAGTTGAAAATATGTCTTCATTCCATTGAAGTGCTAGAGAAGAAATACTATCACTTGCCTTGTCAATTGTCACTTTAAATCCTATATTAACTAATGCTTCATACCCTTCTCGAACCAAAGTGATATTTGGGAATCCAGCATAACTAAACAACCAATAAGCACGAGGGGCAAACGGCATTCCGCCTTGGTCATATATTACAATATGATCTGTATATTCAAATCCATGAGCTTCAAAAAGATTTTTGATGGTTTCTTTATCTGGAAGAGGATGACGTCCTGCTGTTTTATTCATATCTGATAAGTCTTTTTCAAGATCAAGATAAACAGCTCCAGAAAGATGTCCTTCGTCAAACATCTTCTTACCGGCTTTTACGTCCTGTAATGAAAATCGAGTATCCACCCACCGAACAGTTGAATCTTTTAAGTCTTTTGCAGATTTCCAAACTTCTCCCAAAACGTCACTCTCCTTTAGATAATTTCTCGTATACAACTTTCCACTCTTCTAGTCGGTTACTTTCTTGCATGGCAATGCGTTGCGATTCGATTTGTTGTATCGATTCATGAAGTAAATGTTGTCTTAAACCTTCCGCTTCTAAATCTATCACATGCGAAGCCCATTCACGTAAACGAGTATTTTGTTGTGATAAATAAATTTCGGCATCTGGTTTTGTTGCTATTTGAAGAGCATCCCTTAGCTTTTCTTTATCATTTTTTTCAAAGAATGACTTATTATTTTTATAATAAGATTTCACATGTACATAAGGTGTTGAATCTTTAAAAGGTCCTTCAAATTCAAGTAATTTCTCTTCTGTCATTTCATATGGTACAAACGAAAAACTACTATTGGTTTCTTTTAATTCAAGAATGTCATCTTGTTGACGTAGCTTCAAAGCTTTGCCTATCCACTGATTTAGACGGAAATTTGTTACCCGCATTTCTTGTTCAAAATCAAAACTTAACATAGCAAGTGTTTCTTTCAATGCAAAATCTAGCGCATCTGCTGAAGTTTTGTTAGCAAATACTGATGGATTGTATGATTCTTTAAAGAAATCAGGGTATCTGTAATACACGCGTTGTAAAACATAATACAATAATTCATCTAATTCTTGGTAAGTATTTTTAATGACAACACTCGCTGATGAACTTACAAAACGTTGACGAACCTTTTGTTCCAATTGACGAAGTTCTTGCAAACGATCTTCTTTTCTTAATAAGTTCGCTTCCGTTTGACTTATTAAAGAAGCTAAACGGCTTACTGTCTTGTCCGTTTCTTCAGCTAATGATAAAATGGCCATTGCTTTTAAATCTTCAGATAAGAAGTGTTGAAACGAATGCTCAAAAACGTCCATACCTGAATATAAGTTTATAGATTCTTCTTTTTCTTGTAAGGCTTGTAAACTAGAAACACCATAAACTCTAGGGAAGCGAATACTAAATTTTTGCAGTTCAGTCGTTACATAGTTTTTCACATCTTCGGCTTCGGCTTCGTTTTCGGCTAAGTCAATCGCATTTACAATAAAGAACATTTTATCTAACTCAAATGCATCTTTTACACGACCCAATTGAATTAAAAATTCACGGTCTGCACGTGCAAATGCGTGATTGTAATACGTAATAAAGAGGATGGCGTCAGCATTTCTAATATAATCAAAAGCGACACCCGTATGTCTAGCGTTAATTGAATCCGCACCTGGAGTATCGACCAAAGTTACTCCCATCCTAGTTAAGGGACAATCGTAATAGAAATCAACGGTATCAACAAAACAGCTTTTATTTTCTTGTGCTACAAATCCTTCAAATTCGTTTCGTCCTACTCGCAAAGTATTTCCTAATTGGTCTTTAAAAGTAGGATATCCCTCTTTAAATGCTCTAATAAACGCTTTATGCACTTGCAATCCTTCATTTTGTAAAGGTAATCCTTCTACCTTATCCGCTTTTGCGTAAGCTTCATCTAAAGAAGCAACCTCAATTCCAATAGCTTGAAACGATGAAACAACATCCGCTAAGAATTGATCATGCGTTTTCAACTTAACATCAGCGGTTTCATGCGGATGATTTACTGTAACAGGACGAATTTTATTAATTGCTGCAGTCGTAGGGTTAGGTGAAACGGGTAAGACATTTGCACCCATCAACGCATTAGAAAAAGACGACTTTCCTGCACTAAATGCACCAAATAAAGCGATTGTGAAATCTTGATTCTCTAAGCGTTGTGATTTTGTTTGCAAATATCGAGAGACTTCAGAAAAACCTTGAATATGTTCGATTTGATTCGCAATATATTTCGCACGTGATAGTGTCTCTTTTAATGGAACAACTTCAGTTTGATGATTCTCGACTATTTCTTCTACTGAGGTTTCTACACTTTTGGTTACCTTGATCATAGATGGATTAAATGGAACCATTTGTTGTTCTGCTAACAAGTGATCTACTGCCCAATTCTTCACTAATTCTATCGAAACATTCTGTATATTGTTTGATGGAGTTGACCATTCTTTATGAAAATGATCAAGTTGCTTGTTCAACTGTTCGAGAGTTTCAATTGCTAATACTTTTTCTTGATACGCATGAGATTTAGTATCTGCTTGACCTGATTCATCTTCAGGCAAGTCATCAATACATTTAGCTTGCTTTGTTTTCCATCCGTCCGTTTGTTGAACAAACCATTTTTTTGTCGTATCGGCTACTCGATTAGCAAAGTTTAATAATGAGTCAGCTGTAACGAGCGTCCCTTTTTTTATTTGCTCATCAATTAAGTGTAAAGGTGGATGAAATTTTATTTGATCTATGGTTAGCGATTGTTCATCACTCAATAATCCAACATCTTTTAAAGACTGTTTCATTAATGAACGCATGTGACCGGAAATTTGAGATTGAATAACTACATCATACTCTCTTTCAACTAGCTGTCCACGTATGCTTCTTTCTTCTTCTGTCTTCTTCCCACTAAAGAAAAGTCCAACTTTGAAATTTTCTTGTTTGGCTTCTAAATAAGTTTTTAATTTATCACGTAATTCATACGGCATCATGTTCGCATTGTCGAGTAGCTTTTTGCGAGTAACTTCAAACGTATCTACCCAAACTTTTGAAGTAAGTAAAGTTGATTGCTTTTTATAATGAGCGGCCGTTTTACGGATATCATCTCTCATCGCCCATTCTTCGTCAGACAACACACTCGAGAATGTTTGTTGGCACTCTTCTTTTTCACTTTGTAAATATTCGATATGTTCATCATGTAATTTTTTCAATGAGTTATTTGACGATGTCACTAATTGTTGTTGCCAATTTGTCATGCTGTATGTCAGGATTTGTTGAACTTCCTTAAAATCATTAAATGCGTGATTGCTATCTTTTAGCGAAGTGAAAAAGATATCTTTAGGAATGACACCCCATGCTTTAAATGAGGAATGTACTGATTCTTTAAATTTCTCAAAAGTTAGTTCATTTTCACGGTGTTTATCAATTTGGTTAACAATTAAATATACATTATCATTGTATTTCATGAGTTGTTTTGTAAATCCGAAGTTCAATTCAGATTGTACATGGTTATAATCCATCATATAGAACACAATATCTGCTAGATGGAGGGAAGATTCTGTTGATATACGGTGAGCATCATCGGTGGAGTCTACTCCGGGAGTATCCATAACGGTAATTCCTTCCGGTAATACAGAAGATTCATGGCCTATTTCGATTTGAGAAACTGCATCCCCATCTTTGCAAAATTCTTTAACTGTTTCAAAATCATAGTCTCCTGAAAATTTAACCGGTTGTTGATTTTGCATGTACACAATAGCAAAATTTTCTTTTGCTTTATGTATTTTCACGATATTTGCACTTGTCGGAATTGGACTAGACGGTAGTAGCTGTTCTCCGGTTAAAGCATTGATCATACTTGATTTCCCCGCTGAAAAATGCCCAGCAAATCCGATAGTAAATTCACGATTCATTAATTTTTGAGCAAATAATAAGGTTTTGTTTATTCGTTCCACATCATTTACTTGTTGAAATAAGCTGAAAGCTTCGGCTGTTTTATGTAATGTTTGTTTTATTTTGTCATCAAATGATTGCATACGCTCTTTAACTCCTTTATTCAAAACTATTACTATCATATCATGTTTGAAACAGCACATCACATAGGAATACCCAGTATCAGAGATTTTGTGAATTTAAAAGGTTGCTCAAATTCATACTTAAATGGTATGTTTTATAGCGGATTACATTTAAGGGAGGCAAATTATGAAGAATTTTATGAAAAACCAGCGATTTGTATTAATCACTGGCATAATCTCTATATTTCTATTAGCTGCGTGCACAAACGATAGTGGTTCAAGTGAATCACAGAAATCTACTGCATGGGATAAAATTCAAGATCAAGGTTCATTGAAAGTAGCTACATCTGGCACTCTTTTCCCGACTTCTTACCATGAAGGAGATTCAGATAAGTTAACAGGATTTGAAGTTGAAGTTGTACGTGAAGTTGCAAAACGATTAGAACTTGAAGTGAATTTTACAGAGCTTGGTTTTGATGAAATGTTGACAAGTGTTAACACAGGTCAAGTAGATTTGGCAGCAAATGATATTGAAATTTCAGAAGAACGTAAAGAAAAATTTATTTTTTCCACACCATTTAAACATTCTTATGGAATTGCAGTCGTACGCAAGGATGATTTATCTGGAATCGAAAAATTAGAAGATTTGAAAGGTAAAAAAGCAGCAGGTGCTTCGACTTCTGTCTATATGGAACTGGCGCGAGAATATGGTGCGGAAGAAGTTACGTATGATAATGCTTCAAACGAAGTATATTTGCGTGACGTATCAATTGGTCGTACCGATGTTATATTAAACGATTTCTATCTATCATCTCTTGGCGTTGCTGCATTTCCTGATTTGAATATCACGGTTCATCCAGATATTAAATACAGCCCTTCTGAAGTTGGGTTTGTTATGAATAAAGAAAATACAGAGCTTGAAAAAAACGTTAATCGAGTAATCGAAGAAATGTTAGAAGATGGAACAATTTCAACACTGTCAGCTGAGTTCTTTAACGCTGATGTTACTCAAAAGGCTGACATTGATTAATAAAACCCGGGAGAATTACTGATGAATGAAATTAAATGGGGACTCCTCTTTGATCCTCAATTAGCTATAGATGCTTTTCCCTATGTTCTCGGTGGAATTTGGTATACGCTCTTAATCTCGCTTGTCAGTATGATGATTGGGTTAGTCATCGGCTTTTTCCTTGCTCTTGCACGTACATCTAGATTCGCTATATTACAGTGGCCAGCTAGATTATATATCTCATTTATGCGCGGTGTCCCAATTCTCGTTATCTTATTTTTGTTATATTTCGGATTTCCAGTCATCGGAATCGAATTTTCGGCCGTACAAGCTGCTATGATTGGCTTCAGTTTAAACAGCGCTGCATACATTGCTGAAATAATGCGTTCTTCTCTATCGTCGGTTGATATTGGGCAATGGGAATCGTCAAAAGCACTTGGACTTTCTTATTGGCAATCGATGAAAAGAATTATTTTGCCACAATCCATAAGAATTGCCATTCCCCCACTATCAAATGTGTTGATGGATTTAATTAAAGCTTCTTCTCTTGCAGCCATGATTACGGTACCTGAAATGTTTCAAAAAGCACGTATAGTAGGTGCTCGAGAATATGATTTATTGACACTTCTAATTCTTGTGGCACTTATGTATTGGGCAATTTGTTCTGCAATGACTGTCCTACAAAACTATTTAGAAAAACGTTATACAAAATATCTATAAGACCAAAGAGGTACCTTGTGTATCTCTTTTTTTGTTCCCTACAATTACTAAACAAAAAACCATCTCGCTTATAAACGTAAAAGACGCTTAGTGAGATGGTTTTTAGTGTATTTATATTGAAAAAATTATAAGACTTTACTTAAGAATGCTTTAGTTCGCTCATGTTGGGGATCATTAAATATTTGGTCAGGTATTCCTTCTTCAACGAGTACCCCTTGATCCATAAATAAAACCCGGTCTCCCATTTCTCTTGCGAAGCCCATTTCATGCGTTACAACAACCATGGTCATACCTTCATACGCAAGTTGTTTCATAACATCCAATACTTCGTTTACCATCTCTGGATCAAGTGCAGAAGTAGGCTCATCGAACAGCATAATTTTAGGTTGCATGGCTAATGCCCTCGCTATTGCCACTCGCTGCATTTGACCTCCTGATAATTGTTCGGGATAAACATTTGCTTTATCACGTAGTCCTACTTTTTCGAGTAATTCATAAGCTAGTTTTTTAGCATCTGCTGGGTTCATTTTTCTAATTTTAATTGGTGCAATTGTGATATTTTCCAACACCCGCATATGCGGAAAGAGATTAAACTGTTGAAAAACCATCCCTACTTCTTTTCGAATGGCATTAATATCTGTTTTGGAATCATTTACTTTTACACCATCAATAAAGACTTCACCTGCAGTAACCTCTTCTAACATATTAATACATCGCAAAAATGTGCTTTTTCCAGAGCCACTAGGACCAATTACACAAATAATTTCTTTTTCCTTTACTTCATAATCAATGCCTTTAAGCACTTCTAGTTTGCCAAACGATTTATGCAATCCATTGATTTTAATCATCTGATCACCTTCCTAATCGTTAACGCCGAGTTGAGAACATTCCTTTTTTCTGTTTAGGAACAAAACTATTGCTAAAGCGTTTTTCTATATACGTAATAAATTTTCCGAATACATACGTTAGGCATAAGTAAAGAATTGCAACGGTAATATAAGGTTCCCAAAAGCGTTGATAGGCACCCGCAACTACTTTACCTGCATATAATATATCACTTGCTGCAATTACAGTTACTAGAGAAGAATCTTTTAACAAGGCAATTAATTCATTTCCAAGTGGAGGAATCATTCGACGCAACGCTTGAGGTAAAATAATATGTCTCATCGCTATATTATTTGGCATGCCGAGTGACCTTGCTGCTTCCATTTGACCTTTTTCAATCGACTGAATCCCAGCACGTATAATTTCTGCATTATATGCAGCACTATTTAAAATAAGTGCAACTGAACCTGATACAAAATAACCTAAAGAGTGACCGAAAATTCCAGGTATTATGGCTAAATGTATTAGTAGAATTTGAACAAGTAACGGTGTGCCTCTAAAGAAATCGACAAAGTACTTACTTGGATAATAAATCCATTTTTTCTTTGAAATCTTCCCCATTCCAATAAATAAACCTAATACAATGCCTCCTAGATAACCGACAATTGTAAGCCCTAATGTAACCCAAATCCCTCTAATAAATAATTCTCTGTAATCCCAAATTATGTCCCATCTTATTTCAGGGAAATCCAATTCAATCACCTCCATTACTCAGTAAGATGTAAGTTAATAAATTCAAATTTTGAATAGTTATTCTACATCAAACCCAGTGATTTCTTTTAATTTCCCATTTGCTTTTATTTTTTCAATTCCTTCGTTTAATAATTCGTTTAACTCTACATTTCCTTTTTTAACCATTAATCCATAATACTCTTTTTCAAAAGTATCATCCTCAATTGTTTTCAATTTTACATCCGGATTATTTTTTACATATTCATTTATTACTGCGTTGTCTCCAATAGCAGCATCTGCATTTCCATTAATCATTTCACTGATTGCTAAAGGCATTGATTCAGGCGCCACAATTTTAGAACTCGTCTTCCCAAGTAATCCTTTTACTACTTCATGACCCGTCGTATTAATTTGTACAGAAATTCTCATATCTTTCAAATCATCAAATTTAGTAACAGTTGAATCTTCCGGTACTAGAATTAATTGATTTGCCGCGTAGTAAGGTTCAGAAAAGTCAAATGTTTGTTTTCGCTCGTCTGTAATCGTAATAGATGATACGGCAAAGTCTACTTCCTCATTTTTTACTGCTGAGAATAATGGTTCCCAACCATAATTTTTAAACTCTACTTCAATACCTAATTCGTCTGCAATAGCATTAACGATGTCGATGTCCGTACCAACTATATTTCCGTCTGTATCCATATACTCCATTGGAGCGTATGTTGCATCTGTCGCGATTATATATTTCTTATCTTCCCCGGTCTCCCCAGTCTCCCCATTCTCACTTGTTGAGGTTCCTGTCCCACATCCAAACAAAGCTAAACTTACACTAGATAAAATAATTCCAACTGAAAAAATTCGTTTTACACTTTTCAATGTTATGCCCCCTTATAATGTCCCTTTAATTATCCGAATAGTATTTTATTCTCTGAATATTCCGGGTAATTATTTTAATTATATAGGAAGCGTATTATCTATTCAATAGTAATAAATGGGGTGTCTTTTGAATTATAGTTAATAGATACCTATAACAATACCTCCTTTATACATAGATTATGTATAAAAAAGTTCAAATGAAGAACAATAATCAAATGATCACACTAATAAGAAGTGCAGGAAGGACATGCATTATTGGTTTCAGAAATGAATCTAGGTGTCGTTCAATGGCTGGCTATTGAACTACTAAAGAGAGATTCATCAGAGAATCAACCAATTAAGTGCTATATTGTTGAACATGACAACTCGTTTTATAAGAATAGTAAAATAGCTAAAAAGGACGTTATTTATACCACATGGTCACCTGAATATTTTCTAGAAGATGTTATTCTAAGCTTTCCTATATTCATGAAGCATCATAATCCCTCTTCTTTTATGAGAAAGTCTATGGTCTTATATTTAAGGAAACCTTAGGAAGTAAAAAATTTTATGGATGCTTAATACCTCATGGAAGTTTATACACTCTATAAACTTTAAGTTTTGGAAGGTGGTTCTTGTACATGATAATACTACTAATTTAATAGGTAAAATTTAGAACATGTTTATGAATTGTGGTATTTATAGATGAAGGTGCCTGACTCTCGAGATGCTGTCCTAGATGGTGAGAATTTAGTCGGTATATTGATGGTTTATCCTGGTAATGAATGCGATATGTACAATGTGTTAAGTAATAAAGCCATTTTTCCCATTAAAATAATTCCACTTATTTCCTTGTTGTTTGCGGGGTTTATGCTTCTATTTTCTTACTACTCTTAGATCAACTACCTAAAGGAGCTTACTACGTAGATGAACTGTTGTTAAAAACGGGCTTATAGTTAACGGATTATTTGAATGACTTTGTCATAGGAGAAAATGAACAGACAGACGTCCTGTTGCATCAGCGAATGCAAAATCATCGAAACTCAGATTCGACAGACAAGTAACGCTCTTTGTGGTATATATTAATTGCATTTAATATTTATATTCGATTGCAATATAAAATCCAGCAACTACTTTAGTCACTGGATTTTTTCATTTATTGTTTATATGTTCTGAAATAAGTAGAAGGTAAGATAAGATAATTACTATTTAATCTTAGACACTTTCCTGATATACAGGTACCCATCCCTCTATCGTAACAAATATGCGAATAGCAACAACTTTACGATCATCAGAAAGCGTAAAATAATGAAGAATATTTTCTGGTACTGATATTAAATCACCTGGTATTAGATGTACTTCAAAAAATCGTTGGTCTGCGGACTGAATAATAAATACACCATGACCACTCACAATGAAACGAACTTCGTCATCAGTATGATGATGTTTTCTTTGGAAGTTTTTTAGAAGATTGTCTAAATTAGGGTTAGAATCTGATAAGGAAATTACATCTGATGCTTTGTAGCCACGACGTTTTGAAATGTCTTCAATTTCCGTTTCGAAAGCTACCAGTATTTCCTCTTTTTCATCATCACTTAGAGCAAATTTTTCGCGCAGGTTTACAGGAAGTTTTTCAATGTCCCAATGTTCGTAAATAACTTCTTGTTGCTCCAAAAATGAAGCTACTTCATTTTGTGTTTCAATTACTTCGTTTGTTCCTTGAATTTTTATAATCGCCATTAAGATCTTCCTCTCTTATTTAACATTTAATTGGTCCAACGTTAGTTGATATTGGAATAAAAACTCACAAGCCTCTAGAAGTTTTTTTGCTTCGAAACCATTTACTCCCCATACCGTAATCCCGTGATTCCTAATCAGTACAGCTCCTTTATCACTTTTGACATGCGATTGGAACTCTTCCGCCAATTTTGGTATTTCTCCGAGATTAGGAATGATTGGAATACTTAGAACATCATCTTCCTGCCAAAGATTAAACGCTTTGATAAGTTCTAGACCTTTAAAGTCAATCTTCCCAGATCTCCCATATAATTCAGAGATAACGTTATTTGCAACTGTATGTACATGGAGACTACAACCAGCAGTTGAATTATTGTAGACGGCACAGTGTAAAAGTGTTTCAGCTGACGGTCTGAGATCACTAACTTCAACTGAACTCCCTTTGTTATCAACAACTAAGAAGTCTTTAGAAGTTCTTTTTCTCTTATCTTTACCACTTGCTGTTACTAGGAATTGGGTTGGGCTATCGTTTACTTTAATAGAAAGATTCCCACTTGTTCCCATAAACCAATCTCGAGTAGCTAACTCATCTTTTATATCTGCTAGTTCATTCCACTTCTCCTGAAGTAGTTTCATGAGTTCACATCCAATTGTATCTCGATAATCGTAATTACATCATGAAAATTTTCATACTTTTCGTAAGGCAATCTTAACTCTTCACATTTTTCAATGAGAAAATCTCTTGCAATTACTATGTCTGCAAGCTTAGCCGCTTCTAGGTCTGTAATTGAATCTCCGATAACTATGCTAGTAGCATCTTTAGGAAGAAGATTTCGCATGATAGACGGTTTGCAACAACCGCACCCTTGACTAGCACAAGTTTCATCACATCCAAAGGGGAAAATAATTTTAATAGTATCTTCAGAAAAGTCAGCTATGTTGCAATAGATGTCTTCAAATGGACCATATGGCTCTAGAAGAGGTTTGACGAAAAAATCAATTCCTCCACTAACGATATACAGGGGGATATTGTGTTTTTTTGTATAGGTAACAAATTCTCCAAAACCTTCACGAATCTGCGCTTCTTCAAGTACGTATGAAATTACTTCATCCTTTAGTGAAGACGGCAGCAGTGAAAACATCTTTCTAACTCCCTCTTCAATTGAAATATTTTGTGCTAAAATATTATCTTTTGTTGATTCCCATTCAGGGGGATTAAACTTTTTCATAATATGAATAATGTTGTCCTGAGTCGTTACAGTCCCATCAAAATCACAAAAAATAGTTAGATTTTTCATTTGTCACTTCCCCATAATTTAAGTGCTTCTCTTAATTCATCTTGTTCTTTAACTACTTCCGACAATTCTTCACCTTCTAAAACAGCATCAATTGCTTGTCTGAATGCTCGTCCACCACCAGCTGCACCTGACGGATGTCCGTGCACACCACCGCCAGCATTAATCACACAGTCAATTCCATAATCCTGAACTAGTAGCGGGACTAGCCCCGGATGGATACCTGCAGATGGAACTGGAAACGTTCGTTTAAAAGTGGTTTCTTTCGTCAATTCTTCAGCAATTGCAAGGGCTACATCTTTTTCTAGAGCTACACTACCATATGGCGATGGGAAGAGTGACAAGTCCGCACCTAAATAGCGTGTTAACTTCCCGAGGAGTAGTGGATTAGATACCCCGTAAAATGCAGAAGAAGTGAAAGCTCCACTAAATGCTGGATGAGCCATGATTGGTAATTGAATTTCTTTGTCTTCGGCTAACTCTTGAAGGACATCAAGTCCATACGTATGAACATTGAATAGTAAGGCATCAGCCCCTAGCTCACTCGCCCTCTTCGCCTTACCTCTTAGTTCAGATGTTCTCCCTGTTAAATTAATTGCATACAAAGTTTTATGTCCAGTTTCTTCATATACTTGTTGTAATACTTTTCTACCTCTTGTTATTCGCTTTTCAAATGGAGTATGATGATTTTCAAATAAAATCTCATCATCCTTAACAAGATCAACTCCCCCTAAAGCTTGCTCTCGTAATTGCGCTACCAAATAATCTATGTCCCTACCAATTACTCCTTTAAAAATACTCATAACCAGTGGTCGTTCATGAACATTAAGAATAGTACGAATTCCCTCAATCCCGAACTTAGGACCTGGAAAATTACTTTCTAGTTTCTTTCCAAATTCTAAGTCTAGTAATTTCACTTTACCGTCTAGAGACAGCTTTCCGAAAACAGTCGCCAAGATCGCTGGTATATCTGACGTGAAATTTGCGCTAGGATAAGAAATTTTCACTTCTGCTTTAATTTCTTCCGGTGTTATTGGGTAAGATTCGTCTACAAACTCTTTTATTGATACGACAATACCTTTATGTTTTTTTAGTTGTTGTTGATCGAGCATCGGTAAATCCGTCCAAGATCCAATTGTTAAACCAAGTGCAATTCCTTCTGCCTTTTTCTCAAAAGAACCAGGCTTTCCATAAAGCTGATAGCATGCTGTTATTTGGCTCATGTTGAACTCTTCTCCTTTTGTATGTATGTATTAACATCAGTTTTAATTTAGTTGACACAAAAAAACCTCATCATAATAAGAAGAGGTTAACAGGATAAACGTCTTCTTATCTCTCAGCAATAAGCTGTAAGAATTAGCACCGTGTCCAAAATTGAATCGGTTGCCGGGTATCATAGGGCTTGTCCCTCCACCTGCTCTAAATAAGAATAATTATATTAATTTTAGGATAAGAAAAAGTAGGAGTCGTTATTGTGTAAAATGCCACGCTTTTCTTAAAAATGAATTTGTTTGATTATTTCATCAATTAGATTGATTGTCAATCATTTATCAATATTTTTATTTCCCTGGAAATAGTTCACAGAATTTTCCGCTAAATATAGAATTGCCAAGAAATAGAAATAAGAAATGAGCATTTTATACGTCAAATAAGTTTTATTTAAATAAAACTTAGAATAAGAAGAGATATAAGCATGAACCTTTGACTGAAGAAAAAACAGCTTCATATGAAATAAAGTAATTTATCACACTTACACTAAATAGAGGAATTGACTTTAGCTCCTTTTTTCTTATAATGGATGTGTAAGAATTATAACATTATGAAAAATGAAACGCTCTCAGATGCATTACTTCATTTGCATTTTTATTATTAAGTTTTATAAATACCGTTCGATTCTCGCATAATATTATAAAATATGAATATCCTTTAAGAGTAGACCCATTTAATAATAGATTAATACTTTATTAAAATTATATAATCTTAAAGGGTAACTTCACCATTGCATTATTAAATACTTATTGTAAATGACTTGGTACATCAGTCGTTTCCTTGTTTATTGTTTCGGTAAAGATATTCTCTTGAGAATATCTTTGGTTATTCAAATTTAATTTGCCGGATTGAATTAATTGAATCAGGTTCCGTATATCTTCTTTTGTTGCAGGCTGTTTAGCTTCTTTTAATAAGTATCCTAATTGCCCACTAGACTCAATTGTTGCAATTTGAACATCATTAATTGAAGTAATACCAGATTGCCGAAGTCTGGCTTCTAACTTATCCACCGGTAAACGGAGCTTCTTTAAGTTCTTCTCGTTTAAAACACCGTTTTCAATTACTGGTAAAGCTTTGCCTGAAAGTGTTGTTTCAGCTATATCAAATTTTACTTGAAAGTATTCCGTAATTATTAGGCTTAATACTAATACGGCCGCTACGCCAAAAGTTGTCCAGAGTCCTCGTCCTGTGACAGGCTGGATAAGCAATGTACCGATTCCAATCATTATTACTGTTTGAGGAATCGTCATCTGAGATATTGATTTTCTACCACTTACCCTTAGGATTAGTGTACCAATTACGAAAATAAGAACTGTTTGCCAAATCAAGTTTAGATCCATACTTGAACTCCTTTCCATTTCCGATTAATACATATGTTGGAATGTTCTTCTATGTGGAACTATAAGTAAATGCCCATGACAGATACATTTTAAATAATGAAAGTTATAACACTTACACTACACAAATTTTGTCATGAGCTACTTTTAAATTAACGTTTAAGAATTAGTACTATTCAGTTGAGTTTTGTACTATTTTATTTCTCGAAAATTTGATGAATTACTTCATTCGGTTGACTATTATTTAAATTTTTATATATACAGCTCGCTGGTTTATCGCGCAATGTTTCGGAGAAAGCAATTGCTAATTCTGCTTCACCCGCTACATGTATTTCACTCCAACCACGACTTTTTTTCAGCTGCTCTACATTTGTACCCATCTCCTTATAGAATCTGTACAAGTTTTCTCTAAGGCGTGATTCTAAGAAGTCTACTTTACTGCTCCCAATTACATGTTGACCATCAGGGTCCATGTTTTTCTCTTCTCCCCATTCTTCAAGATTCGCATCAAATATGTAGACCAATTCATCTTTGATGGATCCCATAGCGGTATCGAATATGCGAACTTCCCCAAAGCTTGGCAAGATAATTCCTGCTTCCGGATATGCTTTATACATATATTCCATCTCTTCAAGCACTGGATGGTCTTCCCAATGAAAGCTTGATTTCACAGGTACTTGCACATAATAAACTGACCACAGTGGAGGGTTCTCTGATGCAAAAATCACGACTCCTTTGTGTAAATCATTTCGATTATCTCCGATTTCATCCATTACTTTTTTCTTGAGTTTTTTAAAAGATTTCAATTCTGTATCATTATTGGAAGCTGCTAAATACTTGTCTAAATCCTTCAAACCGTTTTTCAAATGAATTTTCCATGCACCATTCAACTGTTCAGGGTCACCTGGATTAGTGTTCAAATATACACTCAATACACTTCTCTCACCACTGTGATATTCTTTTAAATACTGAATTTCTTCTTTCAATCCCATAAGTCATGTAACCTCCTTAAATTCCTCTACATTACAAGGATGCCCTTTAAGCACCAAGTTTATTACGAATTCCTAGATACAAGTTATTGATAATTCTGTAGCTCCAGAAATGCTTTTCTATATTTATTAAAAGTCTAATGAAAGAAGGTGTCATTCATCTCCAACTTTTTTTTGATGAGGGTTTTTGTAAGGCATTGTTAAACCGTCTAAGTTTTTCGTTTCATACTATTCATCTTTTTAACTTATTGGCATTATCCATTAAATAACTTACAAAAGTATCGTCTCTAACTAGCCAGGCTCCGTGATTTCTTTTTAAGTATTTTTCACCTTCTTCAAAATTCACATAAGTCGTATCAATTCTTTTTTTATTTTGTTCAATCACCCAATCTTGATCATTGACTTGATATAGAAAAAAGACTTCATTTATTTGGTTTTTATACAGAGAACCAAATTTAGACCGTTTCAAGTTATAACGATTTCGTTTCGCGTCTTCTCTGAGAGGATCTATGTGAAACGTTCCAACCACAAACTTCTTGTAGGCTTCATCAGTCAAAGAACAACCCGAAGCTTTTTCGTGCCCTCCACCACCGAACTTACCGGCTACTTCAGACACATCAATATGGTCGTGAACCGTTCTAAATCCTAATCGTTTTCCTCCTATATTTAATATGGCAATATAGTCAAGATGCGGATACTCTTTACCCAGTTCATTTCCAAGCTCAGAATGATATGATTCCGCGTAAACGATTCCGGCATAATGTTCACCGACTTTAGACTGAACAAGTTCTCGTCTCTTCCGGCGAATATAACGTTCAATTTTATTATCTTCCATATCAAGTATTTTCTTTTCAAACTCATCAAAAAAGAAATGTTCGCTTGTCATAAGTCGGCTAATCATTTTTTCTTCAAATTCTTCAATTGACACTAAAAAAAAGAGTGCATTTAGGCGCTGGGCTTGAAAATTCTCATTTTTCTCCCATTCCCAAGTATCATACTGTCTAACAAGCTCTACAAATTCCGAGACAGATCCAGTTGGCTCCATTAGTTGATGCTCCACAAGAAATTGATAAAATAGAGAAGTTGCTGAAGTTAATTTTCCTTCGTCATCTTCTACTACCACATGCCCCCAATCATAATTATTAAAATGAAGAGCCGTCTTATGGTGATCAATCAATTGAACCTTTCCTTCAGCTTGATAAAATGTATTGAGCTTCTTTTCATTTGCTTCATTTACAGATAAATCCGTAATAAATAAAAATGTATCCTTACTATCATTTTCTAAAAACCATTCAACTTCACGATTAAGACTCGCAACAGAATTGTATCTTACCTTCACCTGTTTACCAAAAGCGAGCTTTGCTAAAATACCACATCCAACTCCATCCAAATCACTATGGGACAACAGTTTTTTCATGTTTTCACCTCAATATATAGTATGGTTTCAAAAGGGTTAAATTATTGATTAAAGATGATGTTTTTTACTCAGTAAATTGAGATATGTTTCTTAAATATTGAAACCTTTATGTTTTAATGAATTTAACTCATAATAAAAAGACCGTAATCTAAATGAAAATAGATAACGGTCTTTTTATGTGAGCTTTGATAGTTCCCAGTTGTTTAGCTTACCTATTGATATTCTTATATTTCATTTCACAAGTAAAAATATAAAAATTAGATTTACTAAAAGCAATAAGTTTCTTGTGTTCTTAGAACTTCGGCACTGTTAAGGTTTAAAGCTAAGCTTCCTTTACCGTAATGCTCCCATTATCCGAACTCAGCTGAATTAGCACAGAACCATCTCCGAAAATCATGTCCCTCGACTTCTCACCAAATACGCTTACTTTACCCCAATCACGATCCACTCGAATTGTAGCATGTTCCGGTTTGTGATTCATCGTAAGTTCAATGCTACCATTATCAGTCTTCAAGCTGATCGGCTTAGTCAAGATTTTTACATAGCCTACAATTCTTCCATTATCCGTTTTTGCTTTAATCATTCCCTGTACATCATGTAACTCAATGCGACCATTATCGGACTGCGCGCTTACTACATCAGCCTTCACATTACTAAGCTCTAAACGGCCATTATCACTTTCTACTTCAAGTTCAGTTACCTGCACATTCGTCAGCATAATACGACCGTTATCAGAAATCGTGCGAAGTTGCTTTGCTACTACGTGACTTAACTCAATGCGACCATTATCTGACTCTATCGCCACAACCTCAGCATGCATTGAATGGCCCTTCGTTGAACCATTATCATTATTCACTCTAATCGATTCATACATTTGAACCGGCAATTTTACCGACACTAAAGGTACCTTCAATCCAATACCAAATGGGAAAAACCGACGTGACTGCTTCACTTTAATCATAAGTGTATCACCCATCACATCCATCGAAAGCAACGTTTGATTTGAATGATCTGACATATTCACATGTGCTATTTCGTCATGCGACGGTTCAATTGTCAAATTGCCATTCTCAATTTGCATATCCACTTTCCTATACTCGCCAGCCACCGGTAAATCCTCTGGAATCATGTCATCCTCGGTATATGCTTTCAATAGTTCAGACGCAATAAATTTAGACGTCCCAAGAGACTCTATAATTTCCGCATCTGTCTTGCCGTCCTTATTGCCATTCACAAAATACTCATTGAAATCACTAATAATATCCTTCAGTTCATCCGGCTTTAAGTTCCCTAATTCATTTTTCAATTCCTCTAAATAAAGCGATTTCTCCATCATACTTCCCCCTTGTCTAACAATTGATGAACCCCTTCAACAAAATGTTTCCACTCCGCAAGCTGATCCTGCAAATAGTTCTTGCCTTGTACCGTAATCTGATAATACTTACGCGGCGGCCCCTCTGTTGACTCAGACAAATACGTCGTAAAATATCCCTCTTTCGTTAAACGCCTCAATAATGGATACACCGTACCTTCCGATATTTCAATACTATCCGAAATTGCCTGCACCAACTCATAGCCATAGCGGTCTTGTCGATCCACTAGAGCCAATACACACAAACTCAGGACACCTTTCTTAAACTGCACATTCACCCATCATCCACCTCCGGTACTATCTATTGAATAGTACTATATCATAACGCTATTACTTAATGCAAGGTACTGGATATTTTTCAATTGCTTGACGAAGAAGCATTTATCAAGAAGCTGAAATTACACTCAATCAACCTACTATGTTAATAGTTAACTCTTAACATAGTAATTTTCTTAACACTAGAAAGTGAATTTCAATTATTTTAAATGTCATGAGTGGATTTTGTCGTATTAAAAAAATGCCAACACAATTTTAAATTGTGTTGGCATTTGAAACCTTTTATGGTTGTGAATTTTCTCTTAGCCACGTATCAATAAGTGGATATGTTTCATTAATTGCTTTACGTCCGACAACAACTGAAACGTGACCTGTATCCATCAGATGGAAAGTCTTATTTTCACTTGATATTTTAGCATTTAGCGGTTCTACCTGGTTTGGAGCAGCAATTACATCACGCTTACCTGCAATATTTAAAACGTTTGCTGTAATCTTACTTAATTCAACCTTTTTACCTCTTATATATAACTCATCATTGATTAATTTATTCTCTTGATAAAATTCAGTAATCCATTGTCTATAAGCTTCACCTGCAAATGGAATTCCATCATTCAACCACTTTTGCATCAACATCCAGTTGTTTACGAAATTCTCATTATCAGCTCGATCAGCCAGACTGAGGTATGGACCATAGAAATTTGCTATAGGGTTTAACAGCTTGTTTCCGAAATCGATCATATCATGAGGAATCATACCAAGTGTGTCAACTAGTTTATCTACATTAAAATGACGTTTGTCTAACCAATTTGTAAATAAACCCGCATCTGTAAAATCAAATGGACTCGTCATGAATACTAAATTTCGAATTGGTAAGTCAGTATGGAGAGCAGCAAAAATTGAAGTCATCGTTCCACCCATGCAGTAACCAAACAAACTGATTTCATTTGCTCCTGATGTTTGTATTACTTTCTTAACAGCACGCGGCATATAATCTAAAATGTAATCATCCAACTTCATATTTTTATCTTCATAACCCGGTGTGCCCCAATCAATTAAATATACATCGTGACCTTGATTGGTAAGATGTTCGATTAAACTATTACCAGGTGTTAAGTCCAATATATATGGTTTATTAATCAATGCATAAACCATTAAAATAGGAACGCTATTCGTTTTCTTAATGGCAGGTTGATAGCGATAAAGTTTAGCTTTATTTTTTGTCCAGATAAGTTCTTTTGGAGTTTGACCAACTTTTGGGTCGGGTTCATCCGTAAGAACTTGCGTCATACGTGTAAAGCGCTGGTAACTTTTCTTAACATCATCGGGCATTGTTTTCATCCATTTTTCTACTTCTTCAGTATTAGAATAAATCATTATTTTCCCCCTTATAAATAAAACTCATGTATAAGAGACTTCCTTTTTCGGAAGCCCCTTTTACAAAGATTTTAATCCTTTGTTACATATATAATCCGCCATTAACATTAATTGATTGGCCAGTTATATAGTCAGCTTGTGCAAGGAATAACACTGCTTCCGCAATTTCGTTTGTTTGCCCTAAACGTTTCATTGGTATTTTAGAAATAATACCTTCTTTTACATTATCCGGCATTTCTCCAACCATTTCAGTTTCGATAAAGCCAGGACAAACTGCATTGACAGTTACACCATTTCTTGCACTTTCCAATGCTAAAGATTTCGTTAAACCGATCATTCCAGCTTTTGAAGCTGAATAGTTCGATTGACCGAATCCACCCGCTTGACCAATGATTGAACTTATATTGATAATTCGACCATATTTACGTTCCAACATATGATCAATTACCGCAGAAGTTGTATAGAAAACGCTGTTTAGATTTACATTGATAACCTCGTTCCATTGCTCATCGGACAAGTTACGGAACGTACGGTCTCTTGTAATTCCTGCATTATTTACAAGAATATCAATCTTCCCATAACGTTTTTTTACTTCTTCCATAAAACTCTTTACATCTTCTGGTTTAGAAACATCAGACTGAATTGCACACGAAGTACCACCCAGTTCTTCGATTTCCTTAACAACGGCATCTGCGCTATCAGTTCTTGTTTGATAATTGATTGCAACGAATGCACCATTTTTTGCTAAAACCTTCGCAATGGTAGCGCCGATTCCACGTGATCCCCCTGTTACAACTGCCACTTTTCCTTCAAGTGGTTTACGAATTGTATTTTTATTAGTTAAGTCCACTATATCCATTGCCATTAACATACACATCCATTCATTGTATTTTTATAACAAGTACGTGATTTAATTTTTAATTCAATTCTTTCGATGTTTCAGTGGACTTTACTTTGCTAATTGCACCTGATGGCTTTTTACTAATTTCTTCTGATTTTTCTTTATTAATTGCTTCAGAAGGTTTTGCTTTCCCAGTTGCATCAGCGTTTTTAGCTTTGGCAATTACATCATAGGATTTTGTCTTACCGATTACGTCCATTGATTTTTCATTACCTATTAACTCGATTGCTTCAAGTACCTTATCCAACTTCATATCCAAATCTGTAACAGCTTTTTTTAACTGGCTAATCTCTATTGTCGGATCCAGTTTAGTCATTTCTGTATCGAATTTTTCATCAAGGTCGTCAAACTTACCTTCCAAGTTAATTACGAGAGATGCTACATCCGCAACTTCACTCCGTGTAGGCATATTGGCTTGTTTCAAATAGGTTTCAGTTGTTTCTTTAGCAAGCTCCTGATATTTAAGGTAATAATTTAACGTCTCTCCCATTCCCTCAGAGAAAGATTCCTTTTTCAATGTTTCTTGGATTGCATCATTCCAACTAGCTTCAGTTTGTTCATAAATTTTCTTCCACATTGTCAGTGGATCAAATGGTAACGTTTGTGACAAAATACTTCATCTCCTTAATATTTTCTATTTCAGAGAATATCAGTTCATTCCCTATAACTTAACTATACGAGACGTTGGATATTAAAGGAATATAAAGAAGGTACTAACTATTCTACCGTTTCTTTGTTTCTTCAACAGCACTCGACAGATTCCGCTATATTACGGATGAACTAGTTATTCAATCTAAGAGGTAATGTCGCTGTTTTTCATGACGACTTTACTACTCTATGAAATTGGGTTCCAACATATTCGAAAAATAGCCTTTAACTGAAGAATTATTTATCCAAAAAAAGAAATACAAATTTTTTGAAAGTTTGTATTTGACAATTTAAACATGTAGGTGTAAATTACATCTATAGACATTTTATATGATTGGTTGGTGATGATTTATGGATTCAAAACAGGAGGAAAACAAAAATGATAAAAGTACCAATTTAGGTACTCCAAAAAATTTCCTAATTCCAATCATGCTATTACATTTACGCGATTGGAATTCACATGGCTATGAGTTAATGCAAAAGATCACACAATTCGGATTCGATTCAGTTGATCAAGGTAATCTTTATCGAATTTTACGACAACTCGAAAAGGATGCCATGGTTACATCTAAATGGGATACGACATCGGGAGGACCAGCAAAACGAATTTATACGATTACCGCAGCTGGTGAACAATATCTAGAGGTTTGGGCAAGCTCGCTTGGACATTACCAAAAAATGTTGAATCAATTTTTTAATTTGTATAATCCGTTTTTCACTCCTTATAAATCATCTTCAAAAGATTCAGAAGAGGAGAAATAAAAAAACCTAGCGGTACCAATGCACATTTGTTGCATGCAACATATAGAGTGGAATGTTTCACGGTTACAATAAAAAGGAGGAATAATTATGAAAACGAATACAACGACAAAGACAAATCAACAATCGATTAACGCAGTAGATTCAATTTGGGATGGCTGGTTGAACAGTTTTAAAACGCTACAAGGTTTTCAAACTGAAATGGCTGAAAAATCACTACAAGCAGTAGAAAACCAAAAAGAATTTATGAATACTACTCGCGGTGCATTAAAGAAGATGGAAGAAGAAGAAACGAAAATAAAAGAAGAGTGGAAAACAAGTCTACAAAGCACGATGAATACAGTTGATAATAATCAAGGTAATCCGCTTGTTTCCACTTGGATGAATCAAATTGAGGAAATTAATAATTCAGTTCAAGCTCTTTCTTGGACACCTAGCAAAATCATGTTGGATTTATTCACACAATCACAGGATCAATTCGAGTCTAATATTAAAGAAGCTCTTGACCAACAACAAAAGGGTCGTTCTGAAGTGCTGAAAACAGTAGAGCAACTAACTGAAAAAATGAAACAAACTCATAAAGAACTTCTACCTACCGTTTAAAAACAAAACGATTGAATTAGCAAGTGAACGAAATACCGAGTAACTGGGAGGAATTATGTGCTCACCTATTATGATTTAAAAATCGGTGATAAGGCCAGCCTTTCTAAAACCATTTCTGAATCTGATATTTACCAATTTGCTGGGATAACTGGTGACTTCAACCCTTTACATGTTGATGCTGAATATGCGAAAAAATCAATCTTTTCTGAACGCATTGCACATGGTATATTAACTGCTGGTTTCATCTCTTCTGTATTAGCAATGAAGCTGCCAGGTTCAGACACCATCTATTTATCACAAAATCTAATCTTTAGAGCTCCTGTTAGAATTGGAGACACTGTTATTGCTGAGGTAGAAATAATAGAAAAAAGAGATGAGAAAAAAATCATTCGTCTTCGAACACAAGTAAGAAACCAACGTGATGAGATTGTTATTGATGGTGAAGCTATCGTGATGAAATGAATTTTCTTGTTTTCCGGCTACTCGCTTAACTCAATTAATTAAAAGTTTTTTTATAGCATAATTCCTCATACATTTTGATGTCTATCTAATTTACATTGTAAGTGTTGGGAATATAAAAAATCAGCCAAGTATTCTTTGGCTGATCTTTTATTGATGAAACAAATACCAAAATCCTGGTGTATAAATGTAGCTTTTGTGTTATTGAATGGAGAACTCTTCAATTATTAACAATTCTTCAGGTTTTTTACCAATCGGATCTTGGTGGAAGTATTCACGAATCACACCATCTTTTAAATAATTGGCGATTGAAACCATGATCATTCCTTGGTCGAGAGCGAGATAAGCTTTTGCGATTTCACCAGTCTCGACGTTTACAGAATCATAAAAACCATAATTGCTATACATATTTAATTCTTTCAGTACTTTAATGTTTTTCTGAACTTCTCGTGGTGCATAATCTAAAGCTAAAAATGTAGCATGTGGCGTCACTGTTGCTCCATCTTTATAGCCGGCTGTACCAAGTGGTGTAGCCGCGAACTCACTATAACCGTCCGGTGTAGCTGCTGGTGAGAAGCCCCACGCTTTATAACCTTTATCTTTTGCATAAGCAATTTGAACTTCTACATGACGTTTATTATTTAATCCTAAAGCTTTAGTTCCTAAATCTTTTTCCTTTAATACAATACCTGGCATAAGGCCTTCAAACATACTACCTCCCCAGCTTGGAACATATTTAATTCCACTATATTCATAGTGACCTTCAAATACTGAAACCCCATCATATTGAGTTGAATATCCGTTTGGAATCTGTGCTTGCCAATCCCATTCTTGAGGCAGAGTTCGGTACATCTTCCACCAGTGTTCTTTTGGTACGTCCCCTTTACCTATCGAAATATAACTTCCTACACGGGGCTCAGTGTAAAACATTCCATAATGATGATCTGTTAGTTTTCCTGCTGCAACATCATAACCACCGCGGAACTGACCAACTTCTGCGTCATAAAGTGTTGAATAATCCATATTTTCAACGAGTGTACTTGTTTGTTCGTTCAATTCTTTATACGCTTGTCCAACGACCATTAATCCTGCAGAAAGCCAACCATTATCAACTTGAGAGATAAATTGTCCCCAGTCTTTTTTAAGTGACCCATCTTTCGTGTAGTACCAGTTGTAATAAAGGCCATTCCATTTATCTACCTTTTCTAACGTGTTTATTGATACTTGAAGTCGTTTAACAGCATCCTTTCTCGTAATAATGCCCATCTGCTCCGCTGATACGGTACTCATCATATACATTGCAATATTTGTTGGTGATGTATGAGCTGCTACTGTCTTTTCTTCATTAGTAAAACGCACCTCATCGTAAGTCATCCCTGTTTTTGGGTCTGTATGATCTTGAAAATATTTATACGTTTGCTTTGCAATCGCTTTCAATTCAGCTTGTAAAGCAGCATCTTCCTTAACTTTACCTGCTGAAGCAATTGGGGTAAAAATAAGGTTAGTGAAAAAGCTGAACATGATGAGAAAGCTTATTATCTTCATTTTATTCATAATTTTCCCCTTTCAAATTTTAATACTGGTAATTATCGAAACGTTTCACCAACAGTCTAACATGAAGATAGTGTAAAAGTTCTTTATATTTTTAATTATTCTGATAATTAGTTAATTACTCACATTCCTTGTTAGGTATAAGGGCTTGTATTTGAAATGAAGAAATACTATTTCAAGGCTACTTTTAACTCGAATTGTTGTACTGAATAAGTTTACTCAATTACGTCTTATTTTCCAGCGGTTGATTCAACTAATCACTTTTGATATAATAAAAACAGAAATTGAGTACAAAAATAATGATTAGTTGGCGTGAATTTACCAACTTAGATTAGCAACCCCTCTTAGCCTATGAGACCAGGATGGGTTTTTTTTTGATTAAGCGCAGGAATAAAAACTACAAATTCTAATAGACAAATTTCCCACATACATTCTATTCATAATCATACATATAATAAATTATTATTAAATTGCTTCTTTGACTGTTCATAGTCAATACATTTTTAATTTCTTCCAAACCAATCTAGAAGCATAGCAAGATTTCTTGATATAGATGAAAAATTTCTGCTCGAGGAACTCGAAATCATCCATTTGGAATCCTTAATTACTGTTAAATGTAAGAGTTTTGCAGACTATAGTTGTAAATATGTAATTTTTTTAACAGATAGGAGGTCTCAGTGTGGATCAATTTGACCAATCTCTTGAAACATTAATTGAAGGCGCAGGTTGGTTAGCACCTTTACTTTTTGTTCTATTGCATTTATTTCGCCCATTTTTCTTTTTGCCAGTTATCGTTGTCTGTATAGCTGGTGGTGTATTATTTGGATTTATAAAAGGTACATTGTTATCGTTTATCGGACTTTCTCTGATGAGTTTGGTTTCATATTTGCTAGTTATTAAATTTCCGAAGTTCCGTAATAAGATCACGCGACTGAAGGAAAAAATGTTTCCAGGTCAGACCATTTCCGTAAGTCAAGTCATGATTTTACGCATCATGCCGTTTGTTCATTTTCATTTACTTTCACTTTATTTAATCGATATGGCTAAGTCATTTAAGGAATATATGTATTATTCTTTATTAGGACTCATCATGCCAGCTATCTTATATACGGCTTTCGGCAATGTAATTACTGAGTTACCTTGGTATTTAACGGCTATCCTTTTTCTTTTTCTGGGTGGCATTTATTTGTATATAGGTAAATTCAATAAAACTCGAAACGAGGAAAATTTAGTTAATTTAAAGAAGAGAAATCTATAACGTATTATTTGACTACAAATACTCTAAAGATATCAGGTTTCTGGTTCACTTTAGAATGCTACCAGAAGCTCCATAAAGTATAGAAAAAAAGCGCAAGTGAAAGGGCAATTGCCTTTCACTTGCGCTTTTTTTCTATAGGCACACCTCCTGTGGGTGTGGTTCTTAACTACTAAATACAATCAATTTTTTTCTAAAGGTCCAGTCCAAGAAGACATTCCTTCTGAAACATTTAATATCATAAAATCTTCATCAAATAAAATGCTACTTGCTTCTTTTGAGCGGTTTCCACTTTGGCAAATGACTATATACTTTTGATTTTTATCTAATCCCTCAATATCTCCATTTTTTAACTCAGATAAAGGTTTGTTTAAAGAACCTGGAATATGTCCAGCTTCGTATTCTCCAGTTTCTCTTACATCTATTACTTTATATCCTTCTTCTACTTTTAGTGGAATATCATCAATGGCGATCGTTTCATAAGTAGCACTAGAACTACATGCAGTCAAAGTGAAAATAGCAACAAATAGAAAAATAATGAATTTTTTCATAAATACCTCCAATGTAAAAACAAACTAATGGCTTTGCCACTAATTCTATTTTAAGACTCTCATTCTGGAAGTCAAGAAATATACCCTATGGGGTTTATATTTTCTTCCATTATTTATTCATCACTTATGTAAATAGAATAAGAATTGATTTTTTTAAAAAAGGTTCCTTTTTAATTTTAATTTAATTTCTGTTTATCCTGCATTAATTGTTCTAGCTTAGAAACTATGGTGTTCTCTATGGAAGATGAATGCAACTTAAGTGTGTTCACCTTATTTTGGATTAACACATGCCCTTCATAAAAAAACAACAGTTCATCAGCGATGTCATCAACGAAAGAAAAATTGTGAGTGGAAAAGATAATAGTTTTTCCCTTCCTTTTTTCCTCGAGTAAAAATGTTTTCATCCATTTAATCCAATAGGGATCCAATCCATTTGTAGGTTCATCCAAAATAAGGACTTTTTCATTTGATAATAAAGCCTGTGCAAAGCATAGACGCTGTTTCATCCCTTTTGAAAAAGTTTCGATTTTTTGATTTCTAACATCATGTAATCCAACTTGTTTTAAGAGCCTGCTGCATTTCTCTTCTTCTACATTTCTTAAGGCTCCCAATAATCTTATTGCCTCTAGACCAGTGAGGTTGGTGGGAAATTCCATATCATCAGGCATGTAACTAAAACGTTGTTCTTCCCATTGAATAGAACCAGTGGTTGGCCTGATGACATTTGTTAGCAATTTAATAAAGGTACTCTTTCCCGCACCATTTCCACCTGTTAATGCGACGATACTCCCTTTTTCAATTTCAAAATCAAAAGGATGCAACCCTATATTTCCTGTTTTATATTTTTTTGAAAGCTGTTTAATTTGTATCATATTATCAACCTTCTTTTCGATATAGAATTTTACCGCTAATAAAAATCGGAATAATTACCCAAAGGATTGAAATCAATCCGTAAACAATCACTCCACTAGGTGAAAGGAAAAAAGTTGAAAAATTAAAATATAGGGGTCCCAAAACTGTTGAATTTCCTGAGAATATTATAAATCCAATTCGAATCCATTCTGCCGGATTGGTGAATGTCAAAAAGATTATAAGATTTTGTAATATGATTCCTGAAACAACTGTTCCAATTGCCATTACAATATAGTCATAAATTAATAAAAAGAACGCCCATATCCCTAATGCTAATGACAAACTATGAATGCGATTTTTTGATAAGCTTCCAACGAGTACAGATAATGAAGAAAAGATGGCAACGGTGAAGAAAGAAAGAATTATAAGTAGAAAGTCAAATGCTTGAAGCGTTTGCAAAGCTTGAACCATCATTACAAGCCCACTGCTAATAATTAACATGATACTAAATGAAAAGAATAAAGCGAAAAACTTTCCCCAGGTATAGGTACTTGCTTTCATTGGATATGTTCTCAATAATGAAAACCATCGTGAATCCACATCAGAAGAAATCGATAGAGCTCCGATTGACAATGTGAAAAGAGGTATCAATAAAAGCAAAACATTTAAAAAGGATGCAGAGTATCGTGTAAATGATGTTGTAATAGGCAATGCAAACAATTGAACAGTAGTGATTGTCAATAGTAACACGGAAAGAAGCACCCCAAAAAGTAGTAAAGAACGACTTCTTGCGATTTTTTTCATTTCAAATAACACGAATACTTGTGCTTTAGTCATACTTATGAACTCCCCACTTATGCTCTTGTAAGTCTTGCTGAGTTAAGAGTTTTCCTTGCCCTTCATTTTTGATAAACTGCACTGCTCTTTGCTCCGATTCAAATGCAAGAACTCCATAAGTCATGGGTGTCCAAAAATCTTTATGGTATACAAAGGAAGCCTTTGTTGTATCAATCCATTCATTACTTTCATAATCTTTAATATAACTTGCTCCAATTTCTGATTCTTGCTTATCTAGTACATATTGTACTAAACATCCTAGATCATCAAAAATTAACTTATCTCCATTTGTCAATATCGCTTGAGCTGCAAATTCTTCATGGGTAATACTCATATTACACACGGCACAGGTATCCACTTCTGGTTGAATCGCACGTGGGCTCATGTCTTTAGACCCGCAGCCTGATAAGATTAGGACCACACACAAAGTACAAAAAGGAATAAACGTGCGTATTAACAGTACATTCTTCTCCACAATAGCCAACCTCCTACTAATCCTGTACTCCCAATAATAAAAGGAATTGCATTAAAATTTAAATAGATCTGTTTATTAGACCTTTGAACAAATGGCTGATCATCACGCACAACGCTGTCATTTTCATAGGGAAGCTTTCTTTCTATTTTACTAAGCGTTGCAACGGATGGAGATTCAAAGAAAAATTGGTACTCTTTTTGTTTAATCATGAGCTTTGCATAGGAATCATTTGATTGATAAGGTGTATCACCGTAGCCATCTAAATCTAAGTCCACTCCGTCATAGTCATCCCAATAGTTTTCATTTACAATCGCTCCATTTTTATCAGAAACAGAAGATACAATATTCCCGTAAACTTCATTTCGTGATAATTTATTTGACGATGCATATTTAATAAATTGAAACCCCGTCTGATTTGAAGCGACAGTATTTTTTGTTATAGTTGAATTTTCAATGTTCTGAAATGAAATGCCTACTTGATTTGATAAAAGTTTGTTATTTGACAGATGGATTTGTTCACCTTCAAAAAGGACAATCCCAAAACCGTTATACTGATTTTGGTGTTCTATTATATTCCCCATTATGGCGGTATAGGAAGTCAACATATGCATGACGCCTGTCACATTATTGTGGAGGTGATTTTTAAATATTTGAGTTCCGTTCGAATACATGAGATGAATTCCATATCTTGAATGAGAAATTTCATTATTTATCATTTTGCTATTCACATCATTTTTCACATAAATCCCATCTTGAACTGATTCAATATTTGTATTCTCAATGAGAATTTCTTTAGTATAATCAAGTGTAATTCCATTTGACTTCGAAGAAAAATGACCTTCTCTTCCTAACAAAATAACTTGGTCAATTTTACTATCTTCCACTTTAAACAGGTCAATTCCTTTATCCAATAAATTGAATGTCACATCTTTTATTGCAATCCTTTTACTATTTGAAATTTTTATTCCTAAAGAATTTCCCCCAAAATTGTTACTCGTCATATTGATGTGCTTAATTTGAACATCTTGTGTATTGTCAATTGTAATGACAGGATAATCACCTTGACTGTTAAGGATAACGTCCCCACTTCCTATTAAAGTGAGGGGTTTGGAAATGATGATTTTTTCATTGTAAATTCCAGGCTCAATATAGATAGTGGTTCCAGATTCTGCGTTATTAATTTGTTGTTGAATTCCCTCTTCCGCTTCTATAGGTATTGGAAAAGTAGTAAAGAGTAGAAGTAAACTTGTTAGAATAAATGAAATCTTAGAAAAAACCAACCTCCCACCTCCTAAGCAAAAAGGAAAATCCTCCCCTTGAATCATCATCAGTGAGAGTCACTGTTCTCTTCTTTATCTTTGTTTTCGGGTTTCAGTTCATTCATTTCGTTATTCTCTTCATTTTTCATATCATGTTGATCCTTACTTTCGGCATTCTTCATTTTTTCTATTTTCTTAATATGACGGTGACCTGAAACTTCATCAATGTCACTTACAGATGAAAAGCTTGCTTTTTCGCTACCAAGTTCTTCTATGAAGGCTTGTCCACCTTCTTTATCCTCAAAAAATGCATAGCCGTAATTCATAGGAGTTTTAATTTCTGCCTTAACAACAACAGCAACATCTAATTTAATCCATTCAAGTGTGTGATAATCTCTTACATATTTTTCTAATGTACTATTAACGATTCTTTCCTGATTTAACATGCAACCAACATCGTCAAAAAATAAAGATTTTCCTTCCTCTGTGATTCCTTGGGCAGAGAACATTCCCATATCATGAGTTTTTTTATAAACATCCATCTTACAATATTCACAAGTCGTATCTTCATTTGACTCTGATAACACAACCGGGTTCTTGCTAGATTCGCTCTCTTTATCCTCCATTTGGTCAGTTGTTTTATTGTCATCTTGAGCTACGCATGCTGCTGTAATAATCATTAGTAATAAAATAACACTTAATAATAGTATTTTTTTCATGTTTTTCTCTCCTTTCATTCATGAAAAAACTTTAACATCGAAATGCGAAGTTTAAGTGAAGTCTTGCCTAATACTTTTGACTATTAAATGACTTTCTTGCACAAAAAACAAATATCCACCATAAATTTATTGATTATTATTGTGAAGTGTGTTTCAAAGAACTAAAAAGACAATTAAGTTTCACATTTTCTTAAAGTGTGATATATAAATTGAAAGCTAAAGTATATACAGGGGTTTTGAAAAGAGGAATTATGATGAGTATGGGGACAATATTAGTTATTGATGACGAAATTGCAATGAGAGCACTAATTAAATCTTTTCTTGTACCCGAGGGTTATCTTGTTAAGGATGCTTCCAATGGCATGGAGGCCCTAGAAATGATTTATGAGGAATCACCAGATCTCATAATTGTCGATATCATGATGCCATTTATGGATGGTTACACTTTCACAAAAGAATTGAGAAAATCTTCTGATACGCCAATCATCTTTCTTTCAGCGAAAGGAGAAGAATGGGATAAAGTGAAAGGGCTAAAGTTAGGAGCCGATGATTACTTAGTTAAACCCTTCCATTATGGTGAATTAATTGCACGAATTGAAACAGTGTTAAGAAGGTCTTCTAAACATTATCGTAAAATATTAACAATAAAAGCTGGTCCAATTACAATTGATGTTGAAAATCACCTTGCATTTTTAGATGGCAAAGAAGTTTCTCTAACATTAAAAGAGTTTGGGTTACTTTCTTTATTGGTAACACATAGAAACAATCTAATTACACGAAATAACCTAATGGCAACGATTTGGGGAACGGAATATAGTGGAACTGACCGTACTGTAGATACTCATATAAAAACTCTTCGCCTGAAGATGAAACAACATGGGGTTCTCATTAAAACTGTTTGGGGATTAGGATATAAACTTGAGGTGTAATCATGAAGAAGCTAAAAGTTAATTTCAGTAAAAAAATAAATTTATTGTTTATTGGAAGTATAGCGTTTTCTGTCCTATTTTCATTTTTGTTTCTTCATTTTTTATATAAGGATCTTTATTTAAATACGATACGCCAATCAGTGGAGTATCAAGGTCAACGAACAGCTGCACATTTCCATTATGGGGAATTGTCAGATGTTATTATCGAAAAGATACAGTGGTATAATATCGTATCCGAATATGAGGTTATCGTAGTCAATCAAATGGAAGAGTTAAATACTTCTTTTCCTTACCTAATTGATGATGAAAACCTAGTAACCCAGAGTGAACGTGACATATTATTATCAGGTCAATCGATTATGAAAGAAGGCTACGTTAAGAAGTTTCAAAAAGAAGTAATTGGTGCAATTTATCCAATATTTAACGGTGATAAAGCCATTGGATTTATTTTCATTTACGTTCCTTTAGCTGGTTTATCACAAGTTTTCGGGAAAAGTATTCCTATTCTTCTTATTATTGGCACACTCTTTTTCATTGTTACTAGTTTGATTATAAATCGAGTTCGACAATCGCTCTTTCAACCTTTACTGTCGATTCAAAACTTATCCAAAGAAGTGTCAAAAGGTAACTATAAAAATCGGTTGAAAATTAGACAGATAGATGAAATTGGTCAAATGTCACAAGCTTTTAATGAAATGAGCGAAGCCTTGGAACACCAAGAGGAACGTAAAAGAGAGTTCCTATCAAATATTGTTCATGAAATTCGAACACCACTAACCTATATCAATGGCTACACTGAAGCTTTACAAAATCAGCTATTTTCCTCTCCAGAAGAAGCTCGTCAATATTTGAATACAATTGAGCAAGAAGTAGGTAGATTAAAAAAATTACTTTCTGATTTAGTGGAATTGAACTATTTACAAGAGAATTTATATCGTTTTGAAGAAACGCCGATCGTAATTTCTCAGTTATTACATGATACATGTGACCTTTTTCGAATACTTTCTAATGAAAAGAAGATTATTTTTCAATTAGATGTGGATGAAGACTTAATTATATTTAATGATTCAAAGCGAATTCAGCAAATTTTTTATAATCTAATCGATAATGCGGTGAAATATTCGAATGAAGAGTCGATTGTTCAACTTACCCTTTCTCAAGAAGAAGATCACTTTCTATTTGAAGTGAAAAATACAGGGTTGGCAATTTCAGAAGAAGATATTGAGCGTATAGGAGATCGATTCTTTAGGACCGATAAAGCTAGAAATCGACAGACTGGTGGAATGGGATTAGGGTTATCAATTGTTAAAGAAATTATAAGAATTCAAGATGGTTCTTTTTCTATGACGAGTACTGATAGTGGAGAAATTCGTGTATCTATCCATTTGCCTATTCATATCAAAAAGATAGGAGGTATGGGAAATGAAATACATGAATAGAGCTCAGTTCAAGATAATTCTTATAATAGTAAGTGTTCTGTACTTTTTAACTGGATGTTCTTCACTCCAAAATCAGCCCGTTAAGCTTAGCTCTTTTTCTTTTACCGATCAACATGGGGAGGAATTTGGTCTTGAAGATTTAAAGGGGAAAATGTGGATATCGAATTTTATTTTTACTAGTTGTGAAACAGTTTGTCCTCCAATGACAGCAGCGATGGCGGATATTCAAGAAGAACTTCTAAATAACAATATGGATATAGAAATCGTTTCTTTCAGTGTTGACCCTTTGATTGATACACCAGAAAAGTTAGACAAGTACCTATCCCAGTTTACTGATAATGATTCGAATTGGAAAATGCTTACTGGATATAAACAAGAAGAAATAGAAAAATTCGCTCTAGAAGAATTCCAGACTTTGGTAAATAAGCCCAGTGGTACAAATCAGGTGTTACATGGTGTGAATTTCTATTTAGTTGATATTGATGGTGTCCTAGTTAGCGAATTCAACTTTACAGAGCCGGGCTTAACAGAGAAAGTTATAGAAGAGCTTGAAAATTATAGACCTTAAGTAAACCTTACTTGTAATTATTATTCGAACTAGTTATAAACTTTAAGATTAAAGCGATCCGTAAGCTCAAGTCGATACTGTAGGGAAAATCCTTTTATTCAGCTCGTACATCATTAAAATTACCGGGCGTTACTTTCTTAATCTTTATTAATTAGGTTATTTTGCTATAGGTTCACAAACCCGCTGTAACATAAGCTCAAGAATAAAGAAGCCGATTAAAGGGACTTTTTCACTTTAATCGGCTTCTTTTATATAGGAATCTTGCAGCGTATTTCGTCCTTCTCTCATCTAACAGTTGATTTCCCAGTCCATTTTGAAAATTGAATATCAAAAATTACTATTCATTTAAGCACTCAATGACTAAGAAGAGTCCACCATAATGATAGTCTACTTTTGAAATTGACAAGTTGGATTGTTTTAATAATTCAAGTGTATCACGGTTTAAATGACATCCATCACAAACTTTGCTCCATAAAGGGGTTAGTAAACCTTGCGCTTTTCCTAATTTTTTTTGATTGACTCGGACATGTTCAAAGAGCAATATTTTAGCTCCAGTTTTACTAACCCGCTGAATTTCTTGAACAGCCTTAATAGGTTCCGGAATGGTGCAAAAAACTAGCGTTGCTACTACTGAATCAAATGTATTATCAGAGAATGGAAGTTTTTCCGCTTTGACTAAATAGGTTTGTATGGGAATACCAGATTTCTTTATTCGTTTGGATGATCGTTTACTCATTAAAGGATTGGGTTCAATTGCGTCTATTTTTGTAGCATTCGTATAGTAGGGAAAATTCACTCCCGTTCCTGAACCTATTTCTAGTACCCTACCCTTAGCTTTGCTTATTAGTGTCGTTCTAATTCTTTTAAAATATGTATGTTCTAGTGGATTCATTGCAATATCATAAATTTTCGGAAACCATTTTCCCATTATATTTACACCTCTATTATTATCCTTATACTACCTATGCTAATTTTTTCATTTGACTTGGTTACTGTATATTCAGTTCACCTTTGTTTTTTCATACATAACAGTTTTTTAAAATTAGTAACATGTGGGTTGTTTTCTTAGATTTAGATGAAGATACCAGAAATAGTGTAACTCCCGTTCATGAACAAGAAAGACTATTAATTACTTATAAATCTGTTGTCATTTCACTAGTCGCTGTGATTTCGATGCCGTTAAGCGCCTGTGTTGCCAAGCGGTCCGCTTCCGCATTGGCTTTCCGAGGTACCAGTTCGAATTCAGCCTGAATACCGAGGTCTTGCAACTTTCCGTCAATACGCTCCGCCCATCCCGACAGGATACTCTCGGGCCAGTCCCCACTCATCTGGTTGATGACCACGTTAGAATCTCCAATAAAACGGACCGGCAAGTGATGGACATTTAAGTATTCAAGTTCCAATAGGCTCAAATGCAGTGCTGCATATTCAGCCTCATTATTTGACATGAGATTCTCCATAGGTGCGTTCCGACGCAATCGGTACGACTTCCCACTTTGATTATAATAAATAACACAACCCAGACCTGAACTGTTGGTTCCACGGTCGAAGCCTCCGTCGAAATAGACCGTGATGTTATGGGGTTCGGTTTCGATACCTTTCAAGTAACCCTTCAATTCTTTGACCGTCCACGTGCTGTCGAACTTGTCGATGAACCTTATGCTTTTAGCACGTCCTGTCCGCTCCAAGTCCTCTGCAATTAGAAGTCCTTTTACTGCTGGCATTTCTTCGGAGCTAAAGACTGTTTCCTCCCCTTTTGGTGTTTTGTAAGTCCATTCAATTCGGATGTTCATCTCCTGGCCTCCTTGTAAAAGTAAGAATATGTACTTGTTATACTTTCTATTAGAAGCGACTTATATAATTATTTTACTGCTAATTGTCTATAAGCATGCAACAGTCGTCCTCAAGATATACCAATATCTTTGAGGACGACTATTTTAGTGTGCAAATTTGGCCTATCAGGCATTATCATTTTAATTAAAAAAGGGGTCATTATACCCTTGATTTCTTGCTTAAGGTGCTTGGATTTCTTGGTATTGATTAAGTAGTAAATCTAGTTCTTGACTGCATGCTACAACACTAGAATGTGTTAAACCGAAATGTTTTGCTTTATGGTACATAACTTTCTTTTTCAAAATTATTTTCCCTAATAATATATTATTTAACATACTTTTTCATCATTCCTCATTTTCAAAGTGGCCAATAGTATTGCACAAAGAATATCATATATCATTTGCCTACAAATCAATACCTAATTTTGTAAATGACATTTTTTTGTAACAGTATATATATTTCGGTAAAGTTTGTAATAATTAAGCGCCTAAATGAGCAGTTCAAGTGGCAGTTTTTTCTACCGTTTCAATACTTAGCGTAATCCTATTAAAAAGCTTTTTTTATAAATTTAAGTAATTAAACATAGTAACTTCTTTTTGGGACAACCTTATAAGTAAGAAAAAGTGGCATGAGGTGATTGTATCTTGATAATTGAAAGGTCGTCTGAGTGGAAAGAAGGCTTTATTGAAAGATTAGAGAATCGTGAATCATGGGATAATTGGTTACTATACAATATGAATTACGAAGTAGTAAAAACGAATTTGATTACAGATTTTTCGGGTCTTCAATCGCCTAAATATTTGCCCAATCTCACTCCACTTGTTCATCAACTGGATGTAGCGGAGACGGTTATTGAAAGGATGAATGGCAAAGCGATTCTTGCAGACGAAGTGGGACTCGGAAAAACCATTGAAGCGGGTTTGATCTTGAAAGAATATCTAATCAGAGGTCTTGTGAAAAAAGCGTTAATTTTGGTCCCAGCTTCGCTTGTCAATCAATGGATAGAAGAACTGAACCAAAAATTCTACATTCCTGCCATGCAATATAAAAAGAATTACGATTTGAAAACTTGCAATATTGTGGTCATGAGTATGGATATGGCGAAAAGAAGCCCGCATAAAGAAAACATCTATGAGCAGGATTATGATTTAATCATCATTGATGAAGCACATAAATTAAAAAACCATAAAACTAAAAACTACGAGTTTGTTCAAAATTTAAAGAAAAAGTTCTGTTTATTGTTAACTGCCACACCCATTCAAAATGATGTATTTGAATTGTTTTATCTCATTTCATTACTCAAACCCGGACATCTTGGGAATTACGAGACGTTTCAATCAGCGTTTTCCGCGAGTAAACACAATTTGGAACACGAAGAGTATTTAAAAGAATTGGTGAATCAAGTGATGGTAAGAAACAGAAGACAAGACACTGGAATCGAATGGACAAAACGTCGTGTTCAAACAATTCCAATCCATTTCTCCAAAGAAGAAAGAGAAGTCTACGAGTTGATCTTAGAACTTAAAAATATTTCATCTGTATTTTCGGGTGCCTTCTCTATGATCACTCTACAAAAGGAAATGTGCAGTAGCAAAGAAGCTACATACTTGACCTTAAATAAAATGCGACAAAAATGCACTGAACCACAAGAAATTGATTACGTGGAAGGAATTATTCAAAAGTTGATGGTTTTGGAAGTGAACTCGAAAGCAGAAAAAGCTTATGAGATCATTTCTGAGGCAAATGATAAGGTCATTATCTTTACCGAATATCGAGCCAGTCAAGTTTATTTACAGTGGTATTTATATACAAAAGGAATCACTAGTGTCCTCTTTAATGGGAAATTTAAGAAAAACAAACGAGATTGGATGAAGCAACTATTTAAAGATAAAGCGCAGGTCCTTATAGCTACAGAATCCGGAGGCGAAGGAATTAACCTGCAATTTTGCCACCATGTTATAAACTATGATTTACCATGGAACCCCATGAAGTTAGAGCAACGAATTGGACGTGTTCACCGGTTAGGACAAGAACATGACGTTCATATATACAATCTAGCTATCCAAAATACAATCGAAGAAAATATATTGGACCTACTCTACGTTAAACTTGATGTTTTTGAAAAAGTGGTGGGTGATTTAGACGAAATTTTATCAGCTTACAAAAAAACTATTTGAGATAAATATAGTAACCTCATTCAAGGAGGATGTCCATGTATCCACAACAAATTCATGGCTATTTACAAAATTTTTTCACAGAAAATAATTGCCATATTGTAAATAGTAATAACCATTACATGACCGTTCAATTAACGATTGATATGGATAAGAAAATTATGAACCGACCATTTTATTGGAGATACTTAGAAAATACAGATGGTGTCCCGAACCCAGCACAATTAACTTTCATCACCGATCAAAATCAGCTAGATGAAGACATTAAAGGTGAAGTGGTACATTTTGGTTCACCTCGTCTAAATCAACTGTTTCAAACAACTAAAGAGCTTGGTGCATATGTACAAATGTATGAGAATGTGTTAAATCAATCCAAAATAAAAACCATATTAACCCCATGGCTAGGCGTGAATTATAAGGTATCGTATTACAGCGATCAAACGAAAGAAATGTTTCACTCCTTAGGTATTAACTTAATTACAGGCAACCTCGTAGATGGTTTTCAGGAATGGGTTAATGGATTGGATTTGAATTCAAGTATGTCAGACGATGCGTTTAAAATAACATATATTATAAAGCCAATCCGTGCCATCGAAAGATTAGATGCAACATTAGAAAATATAATACAACAAGATGATCACACATGGGCTGAAGAAGCAAAAACGAGATGGCATAAGGATCGAGAAATCTTAGAATACTTCTATGAAGGAATAGAAAACAAGCCCGAATGTTATGAGTTGGAGAAAAAAGCAATGGAAGAACAATACGAATCTAGAATTAAAATTGAAATCGTGAATGGTGGATTATTTTACTTGAAATGAATTTAACTGAGTATTAAAGCAGACTTTTAATAAACAAAAATAGAAAACATAGAGCGTTAGCGGTGCCAAGCAGTCCCGATCGATCTCTTTTCTGCAGTCAATACTTTATGTGAGTGTGTCTGTCGCTTCCCTGCTACTTCACAACGAAAAAATAAGTTTAGTTTACACTATTACAATGAATAAGGACAAAATTGCATCTTCAAGGAATATCTTCTCCATTAATGCCCGATTATTGGAGCAACTTTAGGGAAGAATAATCAGGTTGGATTTATTTTAATGATTGGAGGGATAAAGAAATGGCGAAAATTGCAGTAGAAGAACCCTATGAAGACGTAAGAATGGCCTTAGAAGAAAAAGGCCATAAAGTAACGATGTTCGTCACCGATGAAAATGTTACAGGATACGATTTAGGTGTTGTTAGGACTATCAATGAAGGTCATAATGACGAATTCAATTTTCCTGTTGTGGCCATGTCAGGAATGTCTATCGACAATGTTGTAGAAGCAGTCGAACATCGGCTAAATCAGGTTTAATGGAACATAGTTACAAAGAGGCTCAACTATCTTGATCTTCTTTCTTTTTTTCTTCCTATATAACTACATTCCATAATTTCTGCTTCGTATACATCAAAGTCAGACACTTACAAAACATCTGTATATCTATTCAATTTGAAACAGTAAAGTTAAAAGGAGTTGCTAACATGGATGCAAAACGAGCTAAAGAAATTTCTTCTTCACAAAGCATGATAAGTGTCTCCTATAACGGGGAACCTATTTATATTGAACATGTCGATCAAAGCAACGGACTAGCAACAGTCCATTTACTTGATGATCCAACTAGTAAACAAAGTGTTTCTGTGGCAGAATTAGCAGAGCAATAAAAGTTGATTTCCTAGGTCTCACTCGCTGAACTAGTGTTTCATCTCAAATAAGATTGTTATTGAAACAAAGTTGTAACGTTTGAATAGTTTAGCAACCAAAAAACCGGTTTTTATCTTGCAAAAAAGCAGGCATCCATACTATGGATGCCTGCTTTTTCTGTTTAAATACGATTATTTTATACATGCTGTATTACCGCATTTCCGGGAATCTTAACTTGATTAAACGATATAAATTCTCAGCAATCGCCTTACCAACAGCATAAACCGGTATTACCAGAATCATACCAACAAGTCCGGCCAAATTCCCACCAATATAAAGAAGGAAAATGATGGTTACGGGATGAACCGATAATTTTCTTCCCATGACATTCGGAGAAATTAAATTACTTTCAACTTGCTGGATGATAATGATGGCAATAATTACCCATAAAGCAGTCAATGGTTCTTGAAAGAATGCCACAATCACTGCAGGAGATGCCCCTATTAAAGGACCTACAAACGGGATTACATTTGTTAACATCGCAATTAATGCCAAAATAATCGCATAGTCTACACCGATAATTAAATAAGCGATAAAGCTCAATATACCTACAAACAAACTGACGATTGCTTGTCCTTGAATATAGGCGCTGAGGTTCTCGTCCATATCTTGCAGGATATTTCTTCCTTCATCTCTTGAATCATGAGGAAGAAAACTTAAAAAACTATCTGGAAGTTTATCTCCATCTTTCAACAAGAAAAAAAGAACAAAAGGCACAACAACTAAAGATGTCACCGCACTGAAAAAAGTTTTTATGAAACCTAATACACTAGCTCCTGCACCTGACAAAGCTAGTGAGAAATTGTCGGCAATTGAAGCTGAATCAAAATCAGATAAATATTCTTGGTCTTCAATATAACTCCACCATTGACTCGACAATGCTTCATCTGTCCAATTTTGAACTTGGCGAACAATGGCAGGGAAATTATTAACCAAGTTTGTCACTTGACTGACCAACAATGGACCAAGCCAGATAGAGAATCCAGTAATAAGTCCAATGAACGACAAGAAAATGAGGAGGATCGCTAAAACACGATGCATTTTTCTTGATAAGACATTGACGAGTGGACGAAAAATATAATACAAAATCCCGCCAATGATAATAATAGGTGCCAATGTAGAAAAGATAACTTGAATCGGATAAAAAATAAAAGGTACAAGAAGAGCTAAATTTATTACGATTAAAATAAGTACCGCACTATATAAAAAGCGAAACCATTTTGTTGTAAGCATACTGTTCCCCCCATCTGTTAAATATTATACAAATTAAAATTTGCTTTAGTGATGAAATTTCTTAATAACGTAATTGCTACTACTTGGTGCCTATCCTATATATATACTACAATAGATTAAAGGTAATCTGCCTCTTTATATGAAGAAAGGTTGTTTAATTTATGAAACCAGTTAACAATATAACGGACTTAATAGGTGATACTCCTGTCGTCAGGTTGAATAGGATTGTGCCGGAACAGGCAGCAGATGTCTTTGTGAAGTTAGAAATGTTTAATCCAACAAAGAGCGTGAAAGACCGGGCTGCTAATAATATGATCAAAATGGCTGAAGAACAAGGTTTGATAAATCAAGGTGATACGATTATCGAGCCAACAAGTGGCAATACAGGAATCGGTCTTGCCATGGTGGCAGCTGCCAAAGGCTACAAAGCGATTCTCATACTTCCAGATAATGCGACTCAGGAACGGATTAATCTATTGAAGGCTTTCGGAGCTAAAGTGGTTTTGACTCCAAGTGAAGAAAAAATGCCTGGAGCTATCCAAAAAGCGCTAGAATTAAAAAATGAAATTCCTAACAGTTTTATTCCGCAACAATTCGAAAACACCGCGAATCCAGATATTCACCGGACTACAACAGCGTTAGAAATTTTGGCGCAAATGAATGGCAAACTCGATGCTTTCGTAGCAACAGCTGGCACAGGTGGAACCATTACAGGAACAGGCGAAACTTTGAAAGAAAACATTCCTGGCTTATATGTAGCAGTTGTAGAACCAAAAGGATCACCTGTATTATCAGGTGGAAAACCAGGCAAACACAAGTTGGTCGGTACAAGCCCAGGCTTTATACCAGATATTTTGAATACTGAAGTTTACGATGAAATTATGCAAATTAGTGATGAAATTGCCATTGATATGTTTAAAAAATTAGCCCGCGAAGAAGGTATTTTTGTCGGTCCTTCCGCAGCTGCTGCAGTCTATGCAGCCATTGAAATCGCCAGACGTTTAGGAAAAGGTAAAAAGGTTCTGTGCATTGCTCCCGATACAGGTGAACGCTATTTGAGCATGAATTTATTCGATTGAAATATTCTTAATCATTAAAGAAGAGAGGATTAATTCCCCCTCTTCTTTTTATTTAAAATATTCGTTACTTTTTATGATCATTATTCTTCCTCTAGTGTAAAGAATTGATTTCAAGTTCTTTGTTTATGTTTTCCATAACAGATTTGTTACACTAAATTAAGCAAGTTAGTATTGATAATAAAGGAGATTATATTATGCAAAATTTAAAAGGTAAAAACGCTTTAATTACCGGAGCAGGTAGAGGAATTGGCCGTGCAACAGCGATTGCTTTTGCTGCAGAAGGTATTAATGTTGGTCTTCTAGGACGAACAGCAGCTAACCTTGAAAAAGTGGTTAAAGAACTTGAAGAATACGATGTAACAGTTACTTACGCTGTAGCAGATGTAGCCGATAATGAATCTGTTACTGCTGCAGTCGATCATATTAAGTCAGAACTTGGTCAAATTGACATCTTAATCAACAATGCGGGAATTGGGAAATTTGGTAAGTTCCTTGATCTTTCACCTGAAGAGTTCAAAAGCATTATAGATACTAACTTAATGGGCGTCTATTATGTGACAAGAGCCGTTCTTCCTGAAATGATTGAGAGAGAATCAGGAGAAATTATTAATATTGCTTCAACTGCCGGCCAAAAAGGCTCACCTATGACAAGCGCATATAGCGCTTCTAAATTTGGTCTTCTTGGCCTTACGGAGTCATTAATGCTTGAAGTGAGAAAGCATAATATCCGTGTCAGCGCATTAACGCCAAGCACAGTTGCTACAGATTTAGCAATCAATGAAAATCTTACCGACGGCAACCCAGATAAAGTCATGCAACCAGAAGATCTTGCTGAAATAATGGTTGCACAGTTAAAATTGCATCCACGTGTTCTTCTTAAATCTGCTGGATTATGGTCTACAAATCCTTAATTTTACTAAATTTAAGATTTCTTCAACACATTAAAGGACCTTTTGGGGTGTTTTTTATATGG